>CAITAM010000272.1 GCA_903890265.1 uncultured Pseudomonadota bacterium
ATGGCGCGCCTGATGGGTGCACGGCCGCTCGACCGGTTCCTCTCCGTCACGCTGCCGCTCATCAGTCCGGGCCTCATCGCCGGTCTCGTCATGGCCTTCGCCGCCAGCCTGGGGGAGTTTGGAGCGGTCATCACGTTTGCCGGCAACGTGCCCGGTGCAACCCAGACGCTGCCGCTCGCGCTCTACTCGGCGCTCGATGCCCCCGACGGGGACGTAGCGGCGCTGCGCCTCGCCCTGATCGCCATCGCGCTTGGCGTGTCGGGTCTCGCGCTCGCGGAATTCGCGGGTCGTCGGCTTGCCCGCGCGCTCGGTCGCTAGCCCGTGCTTGACGTAGCTCTGCGCGGGCGGCGCGGCGAGTTCCGGCTCGACGTTCAATTCAGGGCGCCAACGCCCGGCGTCACGGCACTGTTCGGCGTGTCCGGTAGCGGCAAGTCGACGCTCGCGCGAGCCCTGTGTGGCCTGCTGCCCGGCGTCGAAGGCTCGATCGTGGTGGACGATGAGGTCTGGCTCGACAGCGGGCGCGGCCTGTGTACCGCGCCGGAAGCACGGGGCGTTGGCGCCGTATTCCAGGAGCCGCGGCTGTTTCCGCACCTGTCGGTCGCGGGCAATCTCGACTATGCCGCGGCACGGTCCCGGCACCGGACGCCGATCGTCAAGCGCCAAGACGTGATCGAGCTGCTCGGGCTCGGTGCCCTCCTCGCGCGGCGCGTGCAGGGACTCTCCGGTGGCGAGCGCAGTCGCGTGGCCCTCGGCCGTGCGCTGCTCGGGCAGCCCCGGCTGCTGCTGCTCGATGAGCCGCTCGCCAACCTCGACGGCGCACGCCGCGAGGAGATCCTGCCGTTCCTGGAAGACCTGCGGGACCGCTACCGGCTGCCGATGGTCTATGTCAGCCACGAGTACGACGAAGTCTTGAGGCTCGCCGCTCACGTCGTGCTGCTCGACGCGGGGCGAGCGTTGGCAAGCGGTTCCCCCTCGGCGCTCAGTCTCGATCCGATCCTCGTGCGTCAGGTCGGCCGCGATCGCGCCGGAGCGGTGGTCGAGGGGCCGGTCACCGACGCCTCGGCCGGCGACGGCCTCGCCACCATCGCCCTCGGCGCCGGGCGATTGCGACTCCCGGCCGGTGCGCTGCGTGCCGGCGACCGCGCCCGCGTGCTCGTGCCCGCCCGCGACGTCCTGATCGCGACCAGCGAGCCCCACGGCCTGTCGGTGCGAAACCAGCTGCGCGGCACCGTCACCGCGCTCAGGCGCGATACCCCAGGGGCGGTGCTGGTCACGGTGGATATCGGCGGCCAGTCACTGCTGGCGAGGCTTACTGGCGCAGCCGTCACGGAGCTCGGGCTCGTGGCCGGTCAGCCCGTCCATGCGCTCGTCAAGGCCGAGTCACTGCGTGGCCACGCCTACCGCCGTGGCACATGACAAAACGTTAAGGATCGGGGGTCAACGACGGGGGTCATCGCTTCGTTCAACGTCACAGGGGATTCTCCCCGGACAAGGAAGAACGTCATGCGCCAGATCACCAAGCTTCTCGTGTCAGCCAGCCTTGCCACCGCCGCCGCGGGTTACGCGGGCAGCGCGGCCGCTGGGATCTACGTCGGCGTGGCCATGCCCGCGGTTACGGTCGAGTTACCGTTCGTCCGCGTGCAACCCGCGCCGGTGGGCTACTACCCGCGCCCCGTCGGCTACTGTCCGGATGCCGCCTACGGCGACGGCTGGAGCCGTCGCTGGCACGAGTGGCACGAGCGCGAGGAGTGGCGCGAACGTCAGGCCTGGCGTGAGCGTCACGAGCGCGAGGAGTGGCGCGAGCATCACGAGCACGAGGGCCGTCGCTGGTAACGCCGGTGGCAGTGG
>CAITAM010000273.1 GCA_903890265.1 uncultured Pseudomonadota bacterium
CGAGTCGCGCTCGCAGAGCGACTGCTCGACGCGTCGGCACCGGCCTTTGCGTCGGACCCTGAAATCCAGGCCATTGAGATGAAACGCCGAACTGCCGCCGAGGACCGACGTCGAGGCTAGCGTCGAGGCTAGCGTCGTGGCTCGTCTGTGGTCAGGGCGCGGTCGGTGGTGCCGTCGGCGACGGACTCAAAGGCTTTATGCGATCGCGCGCAGCAGCCGCCACATCAACGCCGAGCGCATGGGAGTAGACGTTCAGTCCGCCGTAGTACCCCGTGTAAACCACCGGGATGAGCGCAAGCCAGAGACAGGCAAGCATGACGGTCCCTGGCAATTCATCGAGGGGCCGGCCGACTGATCTCAGCAGCGCGATTGAAATCATCAGCAGTGACGCGAATACCGCCCACGTAATGTGGTGCGTGAGGGTCACCTGCGCCGCTCCCAGCACGGTGAGTCCGGAAACGGCAAGCAGCCCGGTAAATAGCGCGACAACCGCGAGCAGGGAACCAAGCACGAGATTAACCGTCGCCGCGGCCGCGAGCCTTCCGCCGGCGGCGCTGCCGCCGTAGTACCGGGCGGCTGAATAGAGCGGCGCCACGGTTACCCAGAGACCGAGCGGCAGGTGCACGAGTGCGGGATGCAGGTGATTGATCGCGGACAACTTGAATTACCCCGTGGCCTGAAGGCCCTGGCTGATGCCGTTGACACTGCTCAGCAGCGCCTCGAAAAGTCCGTTATCGGTTCGTCCGCCGCCGCGCCACCGCTTCAGCAGGTCAATCTGCATCAGATGCAGCGGGTCCATGTAGGGGTTCCTCAGCTGGATCGCGCGCTGCATCGTCCGGTCGCTGTCCAGCAGGCTCTGCTCCGTCCGTAACGTACGGATGTGCGTGCACGTGAGCTCGAATTCCTCACGGATCAGGCTGAAATGGTGCCCGTGCGCCGGGCCGGCCAGCTCCGAGTACCAGGCGGCGACGTCGATATCGACCTTGGCGAGCGTGAGCTCAACGTCACCAAGCAGCGTCGCAAACAGCGCCGATGTCGCGAACAGGTCCTGGAGCGCCGCCGCGCCGTAGCGCTCGATGGCGGCATCAAGCCCGCTGCCCACGCCATACCAGCCGGGGAGAAAATGCCGGTTCTGGCTCCAAGCAAAACCCCACGGCACCGCGCGAAGAGCGGCCAGGCTCTCGTTGCCATCGCGGGCAACGGGAACCGAGTCAATGTTCATCTGTTCGATAACATCGATTGGGCTGGCAGCGCGGAAATAGGCGTAAAAGTCGCGGTCTTTGTGCACCAGCTCTCGGTAGGCGGCCCGACTGCGCACCGAGACTGCCTCCATGGCCGTACGCAGGAACGCGTCATCGACCACCGCGCTCCGATCCGTGGTGAGGGTGCACGCGATTGCCGACCACGCCTGCTCCAGCGTTCTGAGGGCAATCGGACGCAATCCGTAGGCAAGGTCGATGGACTCACCCTGCTCGGTCACGCGCAGTGTGCCGTTGAAAGTGCCGCAAGGCGTGCTGCGAACGATCCCACCGAGCCGGCCACCGCCGCGACTCGTGGCGCTGCCGCGGCCATGAAAAATGGTGAGATCCACGCCCTTGTCTCTGAGGGTATCTGCGAGGCCCTCCTGTGCCTGATGGAGAGCCCAGCGCGCGGCCGCAAAGCCACTCTCCTTGTTGCTGTCGAAGTAGCCCATCATCACGGTCTGACGGTCACTGCGCGCGGCGAGGTGAGCGCGGTAGGCCGGCACCTGCAGCAGCTGGTCCAGCATCGCCGGCGCCTCGGCGAGCGTCGTCACGGATTCGAACAGCGGGGCGATATCAAGCGGAATCTGGCCCGTGTGTTTGTCGGTCATCTCCGCCCAGCGCGCCAGCAGAAGCACCGCGAGGACGTCGTCCGCCCCGCCCGCTCCGCTGACGACGTAGTCGCCGACCGCAGCGGTGCCGTAGCGGTGCCGGCAATGGACCAGCGCGTCAAACACGGCGAGCGAGCGCCGACCTACGGCATCGAAAACGTGTGTCGGACCGACATCCCGGGTCAGCGCGTCGGCAAGACGACGGCATCGATCCTCGGGCAGTCGCGACTCCCACTCCGGATCGCCGAAGCCCTGACCGATGACACGATGGTGAATCGAGGCGTGCTGGCGGACATCGAGCGTCGCCAGGTGAAAACCGAACGTCTGGGCGCGCCGCTGCAGGCGTTGCACGTAGAAAAGGCCGGCACTCTTGCCGGCGTTCTCCCTGAGGCTTGCGGCCATCAGGTCGATGTCCGCGCGGAACTCCGCAAAGTGATCGTAATGCCCCGGCTTGCCGAGGAACGTGGCCCTCAGCCGCTCAGCTACCTGGATGCAGAACGTCCGGTATGGCATCCGCTCGTAGCGCGGCGACGAGGCGCTGCCGACTCCGGGTACCAGTACGGTGTACTCGCGGGACCGCGACTCAAGCTCGGGGCTCAGCCTGACGCGTGAGGCACTCTGCGACAGCCGCTCGCCGAGGCGCTGGACCTCGAGGAAATAGGCGTTCAACACCACCTTGTGCTGACGCGCCAGCGTCTCCCTGATGGTCTTGCCATGCACGTCAGGATTGCCGTCCATGTCGCCACCGACCCAGGATCCGAAACGCACGATCATCGGCAGATCGGCCGGCGACAGCGGGCGGCCGTAGGCCGTGCCGAGCGCCGCGGCGAGGTCCTCGTAAAAACGCGGCACGATCCGGTACAGAATCTCGGCCACGTAGAAGAGGACGTGTTCTCGTTCATCGGCCACGGTGCGGCGCGCCCGCGGTTGGTCCTCGGTCTGCCAGCCCGATGTGAGCTCGGTCCGGATCTGCTCCCATACGGCGTGCCGCTCGCGGGGCGTTGCACCGGAATCGAGTCGCTGCAGAAGAAGATCGGCGATTCGCTGCTGCTTGCGCAACAAGGTGCGGCGCGTCGCGTCGGTAGGATGGGCAGTAAAGACTGGCGTGATCGACGTCCGCCGCAGCATGGCCACGATCTCGTCGAGGGCGACGCCGCGGTCGCGCAGCTCGGTTACCGTCGACTCCAGGCTGTCACGCTGCGGCAGGGCACTGTTGAGGTAGCCACGCCGCCGCCGGACCCGATGGACCTTCTCGGCAAGGTTAACGACCTGGAACCAGGTGGAAAACGCGCGGGCGAGCTGCTGCGCCTCCGCCGGCGTACGACCGGACAGGTTTCCGCGCAGCAGGCCGACATCGGCCTCGCTGTTGCCCTCGGCATAGAGTGCGATTGAACCCCGGCGGACGGCTTCTACGGTGTCGAAGAGCGCGGTACCGCACTGCTCCTCCACGACCTCGCCGACCAGCGCACCCAGGGCGTGCACGTCGTCCTTGAGGGGGGCGTCCTTTTCAGGGAACTGTAGGTGCTGACGTTTCATAGTGCGCCGGGCCTCGGAAGGGCGCGACTCCGCAGATGATAGCGCAGGCGGCGTGCGGCCCTGCAGCGCGTACGGTGTATACAATAGCAGAGCAGACGGCCGGTCGCGAACCCGTGCCGGCCTCGCGCCCTTCAGCCTGGAGACCTTCACGGTGCACGTCCTCGAAGCCATCCGGGAACGCGGGTCAACCCGCGCGTTCCTGCCCGTTCCGGTGAGCAACGCCCTGCTGCGCGAGGTGCTGTCTGCCGCACGCTACGCGCCCTCCGGCACCAACATGCAGCCGTGGCGCGTACACGTCGTCAGCGGTGCCGTACGCGATGCGCTGTGCACCTCTGCGATGGCGAGGGCGCATGCCGGCCACGAGGATCCGACCCCGTACGCTTACTACCCACCCACCTGGCGCGAGCCCTACCTGTCGCGACGGCGTGCGTGCGGCTGGGGCCTGTACGGGACGCTCGGGATCGCGAAGACCGACCGTGAACGCATGATCGGTCAGCAGGTGAAGAACTTCGACTTCTTTGGCGCACCGACCGGCCTGTTTTTTACGGTTGACCGTGATCTGTCGCAGGGCAGTTGGCTCGACTACGGGATGTTCCTGCAGACCGTCATGCTGGCGGCACAGGGTGTCGGGCTCGCCACGTGCCCGCAGGCGGCCTGGCTGTCGCATCACGAACTGGTGCGACGGACGCTCTCGCTCCCGGATGCGGAGGCCCTGGTCTGCGGCATGGCGATCGGCTACCCGGACCTGCGCGACACCGTGAACGGCTTTCGCCCGGACCGAATCGGCGTCGATGAGTTCGTGCACTGGCACGCCGACCAGGGGCTATCCCCCTGAGCGGCCGGCCGGCCGGCCAGCGCGCCCTGCTCGGTGTTGCTCTGACGGCGCTCGGCGCGTGCGGCTTTGCCGTCAAGGGAATTTTCGCCAAGCTCCTGTACGCGCGCGGCTGGAACTACCTGGAGGTCATCGCGCTGCGCTCCCTTCTGGCGCTGCCGGTTCTGTGGGCGTGGGCGGCGTGGCGGATCGGCCCGCGCCACGTACTGCACGCGCCCCGGACCGCGCTACTGGGCGCCGCGGCGGCGGGCCTGTTCTGTTATTACCTCGGGACCCTGCTCGACTTCAGGGCGCTGGCCATGGTCGACGCGAGTATCGAGCGCGTGCTGCTGTTCGCCTACCCGTCGATGGTCGTGGTGCTGCATGCCGTCCTGTACCGACGCTGGCCGACGTGGCGTGCCTGGGCTTCGCTCGGCTGCACCTACCTCGGCATCTTCATGGTCGTGTCAGGTTTTGACCTCAGCATCCTGCGCGCGAACGTCGCCGGGGCCGGTCTGGTTCTGATCTGCGCCTTTACCTTCGCGGTCTACTACCTCGCCAGTGATCGCTGGGCGACCGGGATGGGCAGCGTTCGCTTCACCCTGGTCGCGGTGACGGCCTCGGCGGGCGCCCTCGCCACCCATTTTCTGCTGCTCCGTCCGTGGCCGGCGGCCAGCCGGTTCATGCCCGCGGACATCGCGCTATTTGCCGGCCTGGTCGTGATCTCGACGGTGCTACCGATGGTCCTCACGGCGGAGGGCGTCCGTCGGCTCGGCGCGCCGCGGGCCGCGATCGTCTCGACGGTCGGACCGCCGGTCACGATTGCTCTGGGTGCGCTGCTGCTCGGCGAAATACTGAGCATCACGCAGTGGCTTGGCGTGGCGCTGATCGCGAGTGGCATCGTCGTGCTTGAGACCAAACGCCGCTAGGCGAGCCATGCCCGGTGCTGTCGCGCGGACAGCACCGGGGCGCTGGTCATGCGTTAGTGAGCCCCGCCCTTCGCGGCATGCTCGGCCATCCAGCGCTCAACGTCGGCCGCCGCGCGTGGCAGCCCGTCGCTCATGTACTTGGCGCCCGTCGCCGTGACCAGCACGTCGTCCTCGATGCGCACGCCGATATTGCGCTCCGGGATGTAAATGCCGGGCTCGAGGGTAATCACCATGCCAGCCTGCAGCGGCTCGTGATAGGCACCGGCATCGTGCACATCGAGGCCGACGAAATGACCGAGTCCGTGAATGAAGTAGTCGCCGTAGCCCGCATCGGTGATGACCTTGCGGGCAGCGCGGTCAAGATCCTCCATGTAGACCCCCGGCTTCACCAGCGCCATGGCCGCCTGCTGTGCCTTGAGCACGAGGTCATAGACCGTCCGCTGCTCGTCGGTGAAGTGCCCGCTGACCGGGAACGTGCGCGTGATATCTGCCGCGTAATGGGCGTACTCGGCCGCCATGTCCATCACGATGACGTCGCCGGCTGCCATCACGCGCTCGCTGCGCGGGTAATGGAGGATCGTCGAATTGGGACCCGAGCCCACGATCGACGCATACGCCGGACGTCGCGCGCCGGCGGACTTGAACACCCGCTCGGCCTCGGCCTCGATCCGACCCTCAAAGCCTCCGGGCCGGATCTCGGGCGCCGCCGCCTCGAACCCCGCCTCGGAGATACGGACCGCGCGCTGCATGAGCGCGAGCTCGGCCGCCGAGTGGCGGGAGCGCATCTTGTCCAGCGTCCAGCCCATGGAGCGTACCGAGACGCCCGGCAGGCGCGAGCTCACCTGACCGTAGAGTTCAAGGTCCTGCGGACGGGATTCAGGCTGGGGTCGGCTGACCTGCCACAGCACGGGCGACCGGCCGGCAAGGTCCAGCACGAGACCGAGAAGCCGGCTGGTACGGGTAATTTTCTCGAAGCCGTAGCGCGCCCGGAGGGCCGCACCAATCGATTCCCGCGCGCCGGTCCACCGCTCCGCTTCCGGATCGCGGTTAGGCAGCACCAGAAACTCCCGGTACGTGCGCTCTTTCGGTGCGAGGACCAGCACCGCACCCTGCTCGTGGACACCGGTGAGGTAGTAGAAGTCCGAGCCCTGCCGGTAGCCGTCACCGTCCTCGGCGCCTTCCGCGTAAATGACCGCCACACCCTCGCCCATTGTTTTCATGAGCGCTTCGCGCCGTGCCGCGTACACCGAGGGTTCCTCGGTCTGCGCGGGTTCGACCAGTACAGGCAGATCAGGATCCGCGGCGGGAGTCGCCGTCGGGTAGAGCAGGCCCAGTGAAAGACAACCAACGACGAGCGTGAGGGCACGCTGCAGCCCTGGGTTCATGGCGGGTCTCCGGCAAAGGTGAGGAGCCGGCAGTATAAACGCCGGCCACCACCGCGAAAGGCCGGACGCGCCGGCGGCTCAGGCCGGGAAGAAGTCGATGGGCTTCGTGGTCGTGATCGGCGCGACGTCCTTGGCCTCGAACCGGAACAGCTTGATCCGCGACACGAGCTTGCGCTCGAGTTCCTCGTCCTTGAGTTCCGAGGAGACGATCCGGCACGCGGTCACCTCGCCCTCTGGCGAGATGGACAGCTCGACCACAACCTTGCCCTGCAAGCCGGGGTTGTCGCGTAACGCACGGTTATACAGCGCGAAGATCGCCGACTTGTTCCGGTCGAAGACGGTCTCGATCTCTTCACGACTGCGGGCTGCCTTGGCGCCGGACCCGCTGCGCGCGGCTTCCGGCCGCCCCTTGGCCATCGTATCGGCGAAGGATGCCACCGACTGCGTGGTCTCGTGACCCTTGAGGGACCCGGACCCGCCTCCGAATCCGCGGCTGAGGGCGGCCGTATTGATGCCGCCGCTCGTGGCGGTGGCCTGCGACGTGATGACGGCGCGGTCCGCCTTGGACGGGCCGTCGACCTTGGCCGACAGGTCCTTGGTCTGCGCCAGCAGGCTCGGATCGAGAGCGTCGCGAAGCTCCTTCAGTGCGTCCTTCTGCGCGAGAAGGCCGCTGGATTCGGCCTTCTTCCTCGCCTGCTGCGTCGCATCAACCGGCGCGGCGACGCGGGGCACCACGGCCTCGACCACCGGCTTCGGCTTTGGCTTTTCCTGGGGCTTCTCCTCGACCACCGGCGGCGGCGGGGGCGCGAGGACGAGCTTGACGACTTCCTGCGGCAACGGCGCCGGCACGGGGCGCGGCACGGGCGGCAGCAGCGCCAGCGCGATCATGAAGAGGGCGAAAGCGAGCAGTCCCGCCGCCAGCAGCAGGCGGAAGCGACGCTCCTCCCCGGACGCCGCGGTCCAGGGCAGGTCAAATACGCGGTAGTCAGCGGTAAGCGTGGTCACACTGGGTTCGGGCCGGAATAGGCCCGCTCCTTCTCGATGACGGCCAGCGACACCTTGCGGTAGTCGGCCGCGCTGCAGGAAGCCATGATTTTCTTCAGCATCGCGTAGGGCAGGCCCTTGTCGGCAAGCACCGTCACCTCGCGGCCCGGGTCCGCGGCGCCCTCGGCCGGCGCGGACGTCACGAGGTTCTTCGCGGCCTCCGCGCGCAGCGCCTGCTCCAGCGGCTCGATTCGCTCGTCGACTGAGCCCGCCACGTCCTCGGTCCGCGCTACCGCCGCGCCGTTCACGTAGATGGTGTCGCGGGTCACCATCACCGTCGTGGCCTCGTGCGGCTTCGAGTCCGAGATGGACTGCGGAACCGAGATGTTCTTCGTATTCGGGACAATCTCGTAGTCAGCGGCATGCACCAGCAGGTACACCACGAGGATCGTCAGCATGTCGATCATCGGTACTAGCGCGGGCATCCCGTGTCCGGAGCCTCCGCCGGACTTGCCTGACCGCCGCCGGATTCTTGAGCGGATCACGTCGGTGCATCTCCCAGTGAAATCTGTGGGAACAGCTCCCCGCGCGCCGGTTTCCCCTCGCTCATTCCCTCGTACGACTTCACCGTGTCCATGACCTGGACGATGGTGTCGTAGGGAATGTCCGCTTCGGGCAGCAGTCGCGCATCGCGCTTGTCCGGGAATTTCGCCTTCACGGCAGTCAGGAAAGCAGACATTCCCGCAAGGTCATAGCCCGCGGCGGTGCTCGCGAACGTCTTCAACGGGCCGGTGTTCTTGTCGGCGACCACCAGGCTGTCCTTGTGGACGATGATCTCAAGGTCGAGACTCTCCGGCAGTTGCGGTGTTGCCACCGCCTGCTGGGGCGGCAGATTCAGCTCGATGATGTTGGTCTTCGAGAACACTGCGGTAAAGATCAGAAAGAAGACCAGGATCACCATGACATCGAGCATCGGCACGATATTGATATCGTTCCGACCCTTGTAGCGCCCGTGGTTGCGGCGCTGGCGACGGGCAATCCTCGATCCGCTCACGCACGCGCTCCCTGACCGGCCACTCGCGCTGCAGCCTGCGGGGCCTCCACGTCGGGCCGCCGTTCCGAGAGGGAATTCAGGAACTTCATGCTGGCCACCTCAAGGCTGTCGACGATGTTCGTCGTCTGGGTCTCAAGGAACATGTGTGCCAGCAGCAGCGTGATGGCGCAGATGAGGCCGAGCGCCGTGTTGTTCATCGCCACCGAGATGGACGCGGCGAGCAGACTCGCCTTTTCCGCCGGGTTTGCGGTCGCTACGGCCGCGAACGCGTGGATGAGGCCGACGATCGTTCCGAGCAGCCCCATGAGCATGCCGATGTTGGCCAGAGCCGACAGCAGGTGGGTGCGTCGCTCAAGGCGCGGAATGATCTCGACGAGACTCTCCTCCATGGCCTTCTCGACGTCGTCGCGGCGACGGGTCGAGTTGACACGGCTGAGACCGTATTTCATGACCTGTGCAAGAGCAATATCCGACCGGTCGGCAAGCGCGATGGCCTGACGGTAGTTTCCGGCCTCGAACAGTGGCTTGAGCTCGCTCCAGAAGGCCTTGTTACCGAAACCTTCGCGGGTGAGGTAAATCAGGCGTTCAACGGCGATGACAAGGCCGATGATCCAGACCAGGGCGATGGGATACAGGAATACCCCGCCCTGCCGGAAGAAGTTGACGATCATGTCCATTAGCGGGTCTCCATAGCTGTCGGTCCGCTGCCGGCGGACCCGACGTATTTAACTAAAAACGCTCATTCAAGACCGTGACGCAGCTGTCTAATTTCTCGTGCTACGGCGGATTTGCAGCCCGGTCCGGCGTCAGCGCCCGGTGATAGTCCACCTCGCGCCGAAAGACCTCCCGGTCCAGGGGCTGCAGGGCCTCGTCGACCAGACTGTTCAGCGGCTTGCCGGCGAGGTCGCCGAGATCGGCCTTCTTCCACGGCACGATTACGAGCACCTTGGGCAGCTCCCTGCTGCCGGTCACCGCGGTCGCATCAAGCTCCAGTCGGTCGTGCGCTGGTGCCGTCGCCTCCGGCTTTGCCTTTGCGGTCCGGTGCGTGACCGGCTTCGCCTTATCCGGTGCCGGCGGGTCCTCGGCGCCGGCGCTCGCGGCAAACGCCGCAATGAGCAGAGCGACGCAGAAACACGGGGTGCGGCTGGTGATCACGTGCCCTCCTTCGCGGTTGCCGTGGCGCGGCTCTTCGCATCCGCAGCCCAGGCCGCGAGCAGCTTGTCATCGCCACCGGCGAGCGCCGCAGCCTGCTCGTAGTGGGTCGCCGCCAAGCCGGGCTGCTGCAGATATACGTCCTCCAGAATCGCGAGGTTGCGGAGCGTTCGCGGCAGCTTGGGATCGAGCTCCAGAGCCGCCCGGTAGGCCGACGCCGCCTCGTTGACCCGTCCCTCGCCGCGGTACACGACACCGAGCTGCGCATGGATCGACGCGACCGACGGTTCCCGCCGAGCCGCATCGATCAGCGCCGCCTCGGCCTCGCCCCACTTCGACTGGCGCGCGTACAGCACGCCGAGATCGAACAGCGGCGCCGCAGCCGCGGGGCTCGCTTCCGCAGCGGCCCGCAACGCCGCGTCCGCCTCCGAGGTCTTCCGGCCCTTGGCCAGTGCCACCGCCTGCTCGAGCGCCGCCTTGCGTTCGGCGTCATCGGCCTCGGCATCGTAGTCTTCGCCGACTTCCGATTTCGCGTATTTACCGGGGTTGAGCTTCGCCAGAGCCTCGAGACTGTGCCGAACCGAGTCGTCGACCACGCCCTGCGTCGCACGCACCAGGTTGACCTCGTGGATCTGAATGGCCTTTTCCTCGAAGGGGAACGCCTGTTCTTCGAGCAGCGTATCGTACTGCTCACGCTCCTCGCCCGACAGCCCGCCGGGACGCTCGGACTCGATCAGGTCACGACCAAGCCGCCGGTACAGTTCCGCAATCTCAAACGTCGCTGCCGTGGAGACCTCGGCCACGGCATAGTCATTGGCCTGCGTGTACGCGCGCAGCGCCGACTGCAGGGCTGCCTTCTTGGCCTCGAGCGATTTCTTGAGTGGCGCCACCAGCTTGACCGAATCGAAGGCGTCCCGCAGCGGTGCAGCAAGTTCCAGACTGGCCGTGGCCGCCAGGTAACGGCTGCGATCCGTCCGTGCGCCGCCCGCGCCGCGGTCGGCGGCGACGATAGCCTCGAGCTGGCGCCGTCGCGCCTGGCTGTCGCCCGCCTGACCGGCGAAGTCGGCGAGCTTCAGCCTTGCCTCGAGAGCCGCTGCCAGTGGCTCGGGAAAGCGCTGCACGTACGCGGACCATGCCGCGGCCGCATGGCTGCGGTCTCCGGCCTGCTCGTAGAGCGTCGCCGCCTGCGCCAGCGCGTCGCGCTGCGCCGGCGCCGCCTCTTTGGGATCGGCCGCGATACGCTCGTATTCCGCTGCGGCAGCACCGGCGTTGCCGGCGGCCGCGTAGGCAACGGCGAGCTTGGCAGTGACCTGACCCTGCAACTCGCTCTGCGGGAAGGAGCGGCGAAACCCCTCCAGAACGGAGGTCGCGCGCGTCCACTCCTGCAAGCCGATCAACAGCGCCGCCGCGTCGAATTCGGCATTGGCCCGGATCTTCGAGTTCGGCGCGAGGGTCGCCACCCGCAGGTAGTCGTCGACCGCGCCGCGGCTGTCACCCTGCGCCTGCCGCTGCTCCGCCTGCTTGTAAACCGATGCTGCAAGCCGTTCGTCAATGGCAGCGCGCGTCGGATCCGCCGGCGTCAGCAGCGCCTGCACATGACGATAGCCATTTTCCGCAGCCGCGAAATCGCCCTCGTCGAAATAGCTGTTGGCGACGACGTTCCATGCGGTCGAGCGGTCGGCCACGCTCGCATCCGGCTCATGACTGACGACCAGGCTGCCGGCCTCCAGCGCCTTGCCGAAATCCTTCAGTTCGTAGTACTCGCGTGCCGCTCGCACGAGCACCGCCACGCTCTCGGGATGCGCCGGGAACGACTTCCCGAACCGCATCGAGGAATCCAGCGCGGCGCGGTGGGCCGCCGTCCGTCCCTCGGCAGGCAGCGCGGCCTCGTCTTTGTCGTAGGCAACGACGGCGGCGTATCCGGCTGCCGCGGCCTTCGGATGCGGCCCGTAGTCGTAGGCCGTGTGCTCGTACTCGAGCGCCGCCTCGTGGAACTGCTTGCTGTCGAACAGGGTGTCGGCGAGCAGGTAATTGGTTGCCGGCGCCGCGGCGTCGCGCGGGAAGGAGCGGAGAAATTCCCGGTACCACCGCGCGGCTTCCTGGTAGTCCGCCGGCTTCTTCGACGCCTGTGCCTGCTCGTGGTAGTAGGCGGCGAGATCCTGCAGGTGGGTCTTCAGGTGACCCACGACGTCCGGCGCCGACTCCGGGGTCCGCGCCGCCCAGAACGGACCCTGGAGGCGGTAGCGCTCGGCGTATTCACGCTTGCCATCGAGAACCAGTGCCGCGAACCCGCCTTTGGCGTAGGCGTCGATCGCTGACTGGGCAAGGATTGGCGATTCCGGGTGATTCGGGTCGTGCTGTACGAACGCCCGATAAGCCTCAGCCGCGTCCGTGTAACGCTCTTTGGAAACGTACAGGTCACCGAGACTTGAATACAGCAGCCAGTCGTAGGGGCGCGCACCGCGCTTGGCGATGAACGCATCGACAGACTTGGCCCCGTCCGCGTACGACTCGGTAAGCACGATCGCGAGCAGGGTGTCGTCGAGCAACTCGTGCTGCGGGCGCGACAGCGCCTTCGGGTTGATCATCGCGCCGCTGCGATCGAGCAAAAGGCGGTCAAGCAGAGTGCCAAATGACTCGTTGGCCGCGTCACCCTCGCCTTGTTTGTACAGTGACCAGCCGTGCTTGTAGAGACTGTGCTCGTAGAATTCGGATTTAGGACCCGAGCGGATCACCTGCGCGTATGCCGCCTGCGCAGCCGCCCAGCGCTTCTCCGAAAACTGAATCTCCCCGGTCCGGAAATGCGCCTCGTCGACGTAACTGCTGCGCGGATACTGCGCGACAAGCGCGGCCAGCGTGCTGAGACACTTCTCGCGCTGCTGGTCGGCCTCATAGGCCCGCGCGAGCTGGTACTGCACGGCGTCGCGGCGGGGATAGTCCGGGAAGGTGGCGAACAGACCGGAGTACAGCGCGATCGCGTCTTTGGTGTCGAGCGGCGAACCGTCGGCGAGGTCCTTCTCGATGCGCTCGTACTCGCCAGCCTCCAGCTTCAGGTCACCAAGCCGTCGCATCGCCTCGGCCCGCAGCTGAACGTCGCCACCATCGAGCGCAAGGAACTGCTGATAGCTGTCGCGGGCCCGTTTGGCGTCCTTTGCCTCGGGCGTGTCGCGGCGCAGTTCGATAGGCTTTTTCTTGAGGTCCTTCAGTGTTTTAGGCACCGGGTCGTCAGCCGCCTGCGCCGCACCCAGTGACAGCAAGGCGCCGCAGGCTGCGGCGAGCACCGCGGCTACCCGACGCGCAGCGGGCCGGCGCATCATGGCCGTCCCTCGTCATCCGCTGGGGACGGCGATTCGGGGCGCGCTTCGTGCGGCGGATTTGCCGCACGGTCGTAAAGCGTAGCCAGGGCGTAGCGCGCCTGAAGCAGGTACGCGTCGAGTCGGTGCCGCTGTTCCTGCAGCTCGCCCACCGCGAGATCGGCGAGGTGCAACCCTTCCGCGGCACGCAGCCGGGCGATCCGCTCGCGGTCGGCGTTGAGTCTCGGGCCAAGCGTGGCGACCCGCTGTGCGAATACCTCGTCACGCCCGGGCAGCGTTGCTATCGCATCGTTGACCTTCGACCAGCGTCCCTCGGCCTCGTGGAGTGCACTCAGTGCCTCCCGGTCGTTCTTGCGCGCGGCCCAGGCTCGAGCCTTGTAACCGGCGTGCATCTGCCAGTAGAGGACGCCTTTCATCAGCTGGACTTTATCCCGCGCGTCACCGGCATCCGGTTCGGTCGATGCCGCCGCCAGCGCTTCCAGCTGCTCCACCTTGGAGTAGGTATCGCGTTCCTTGGCCGTTCCGAGCGCGACGACGTCACCCGACGCATCCGCCGCGGCGAGACGCGCTTCGATGTCGGTATGCCGTTGCCGGAGCTGCTCGAGATCGGTTGCCGCAAGA
>CAITAM010000274.1 GCA_903890265.1 uncultured Pseudomonadota bacterium
CGACATCCAGGACCCTGACGCCCAGATCACCGGGGTGACGCCGGAAGGCGGCTCGGGCCCGGG
This sequence comes from uncultured Pseudomonadota bacterium, assembly GCA_903890265.1. Taxonomy (GTDB): domain Bacteria; phylum Pseudomonadota; class Gammaproteobacteria; order Steroidobacterales; family Steroidobacteraceae; genus CAIKMS01. Next base: position 64 of record CAITAM010000274.1, read on the forward strand.
CTACCAGAATCTCTGATCGGCGACCGAGAGGCGGGCGACGGGCGGAGCGGTGCCCGCGCCCGCCGGTTGGCTGAGCCACCGGCATGCAGAGCTTTCGCGCCCGATACGAGGAGCTCCTCGCCGACCGCGGCTGGCAGCCAGACGACGCCCAGCTGCAGGCCGTCGCCGAATTCGACGCGCTCGAGCAGCGGCTGCGCGCTGCCGAGGCGGCCCCGTCACTGGGTGGGCGCCTGCTGTCGCTGTTGTCAGGCGGCCGTGCCGACACGCCGCTCGGACTCTACCTCTACGGCGGCGTCGGCCGCGGCAAGACACTGCTGGTCGATCTCTTCTGCGAACGCGCGGTCGTCCCGGTCCGTCGCCTGCATTTCAATCACTTCATGCAGCAGACGCACGCGGCGCTGTTTGCCCTGCCGGACGAGGCAGACCCGCTGTCACGCGTCGCGCGCTCCTGGGCCGAGCAATGCCGCGTGCTGTGCCTCGACGAACTCGTCGTGGGGGACATTGCCGATGCGATGATCCTCGGCAGACTGTTCGGGGCCCTGACCGACAGCGGCGTCGTGCTGGTATTTACCTCCAACACCCCGCCGTCCGGGCTGTACGAGGGCGGTCTGCAGCGGGCGCGGTTCCTGCCCGCGATAGAGCTGCTCAACCGGCAAACCCGGGTGGTTCTCCTCGACGCCGGCATTGACTACCGGCTGCGCGAGCTCGCGCGCGAGCCGCTCTGGATCGTGGGCCCCGGACCGGCCGCCGACGCCCAGCTCGCGCGGCGCTTCGCGCTCCTCGCCGGCGATGCCGGATCGACCGAGGTGACGCTCACCGTGGTGGATCGGCCGATTGTTGCGAGGCGGCAGACCGCGACGGGTGCCTGGTTTGACTTCACCGCCCTGTGCGAGGGTCCGCGCAGCGTCGCCGACTACATTGCCATCGCCGAGCGCTACACGCTGGTGGCATTGTCCGGCATTCCCGTCTTTCATAGCGAAGACGACGACGCGGCGCGCCGATTCATCGCCCTGATCGACGAGATCTATGACCGCGGCGTCAAACTGCTGGCGACTGCCGCGGCCGCACCGCAGGACACCTACCAGGGCACGCGCCTCGAGTTTCCGTTCCGCCGCACGGCAAGCCGACTGATTGAAATGCAATCCCGCGAGTACCTCGGTCGCGGCCACCGCGCGGTCGGCTGAGAGGCCGCCGCCGGTGCGCAATGCACTGGCGAGGACCGTGGCTGATGCGCGCCACCCGGGCACGGCGTCACAGGCCCCTGCCACGAGTCGCCAGCATCCGTCCCGCCTTGGTACCCTACTGCCATTGGATCGGAGCCTGCGCCGCGGCAGGACGAGCCGGGGTGCCGCCCCGGAGTCCGCCGCGTGCGTGGTCGCTCTGGTACGCCACGGAGATCGCCACTGATGCTCGGAAAAATACCTGCCAACCGCCTGCGCCTCATCGAGCGCGTCGTCGACCGCGCCAGCGCCCTGCTGGCACGCGGCCGGACCGCCCGCCGCGGCGGTGACTGGGTCAAGGATGCCAAGGCACTGAAGCCGCTCCTGCCGACGTTCGTCAGGCACTACTACCGCGGTGTCGGCGAGGACGATCTCGCCGCGCGCGGACTCGACGATCTGGCGGGAGCCGCCCTCTGGCACCTCGCCGCCGCGCTGCGACGTCCCGCCGGCACGCCCTGGGTACACGTCTGCAACCCGGACCCCGCGACCGAGGGCTACGCCTCGCCGCACACCGTGGTCGCCGTGGTCTGCGACGACATGCCCTTCCTGGTCGACTCGATCAGCATGGTGCTCAACCAGGCCGGCCTGTCCCTGCAGTACATCGCCCACCCGATCCTGTCGGTTGAGCGTGACGGCCGGGGCAGGCTGACGCAGGTACTCGACGAGCCCGGCGCCCACGGACAGCTCGAATCCTGGCAGTTCTACGAGATCGACCGCGAAACGGACCCGGAGATTATCGACACCCTGCAGCTCAGGCTGCTGGCGACGCTGGGCGACGTGCGCGCCGCGGTGGCCGACTGGAGCGAAATGCGCCGGCGCGCCCGGGAGATCGCCAGCCAGCTCGAGCAGTCCGCCAAGGGCGCGAAGTCCGGCGACGTGATCGAGACGCGCGACATGCTCGAATGGATGGATGACAACCACTTCACCTTCCTCGGCTACCGCCGCTACGCGCTCAAACGCGGCCGCGCGAGTGACCGTCTGGAGCCCGTCGCCGGCAGCGGACTCGGCATCCTGCGCGTCGTCAATGCCAGCGTTGCGCCACGACCGACGATCATTGAAGGGACGTTGCGGGAGCAGGCCCGGGAGCGTGACCCGCTGATCATTACCAAAGCCAACTCGCTGTCCACCGTGCACCGCGCGGAATACCTCGACTACGTGGGCGTGAAGACCTTCAACGCGAAGGGCGAAGTGGCCGGCGAGCATCGCTTTCTGGGCCTGTGGACTTCAAGCGCATACAGCCTCAATCCGCGCGACATCCCGGTCCTTCGCAACAAGCTGGCCAAGGTCATCGCGCATTTCGGACTGTCGCCAACCAGCCACGACGGCAAGGCGCTGATTCACGTGCTGGAGAACTTCCCGCGCACGGAACTGTTCCAGGCGAGCGTCGCCGAACTCATCCGCCTGTCGCGCGGCGTGGTCAACCTCTACGAGCGCCAGCAGGTACGCCTGTTCATGCGGCGTGACGCGTTCCACCGTTTCTACTCCTGCCTGATCTACGTGCCGCGCGACCGCTACACCACCGTCGTGCGCCAGCGCCTGGAATCGGTCATGCGCGACGCCCTGCAGGGCACCTCGGTCGATTCCGAGGTCCAGCTGTCGAACTCGGCGCTGGCGAGGGTCCATCTGCTCGTTCGCACGAACCCGCACGATGCCAGGCGCGGCGAGCAGAAAGTCGACAGCGCCGGCATCGAGGCGCGCCTTGCGGCGGCAACGCTCACCTGGGCCGACGAACTCGCCTCGGCGCTCGGCGTCCATTTCGACGAGGGCCGGGCGCGACAGCTGCTGAACCGCTACGCGGCGGCCCTGCCGGTCGCCTACCACGCCGACACGGCGGCCGCGGATGCGGTAGCCGACATCGAAGAGCTCGAGTCGCTGCGGGACGAGCCCGGCGAAACGCGACTGCGCCTGTACCGCCTGCCGGACATGCCCGCCGCCAAGGTGCAGCTCAAGATGTACCGCACCGGCAAGCCACTGCCGATCTCCGATGCCCTGCCGACGATCGAGAACCTCGGTCTGCGCCTGATCAGCGAGCGCCCCTACGAGCTCGGCGACCGGGGCGAAACGCCGATGTGGATACAGGACTTCGAGCTTGAGCACCCGCAGGGCCTCGCGATTGACGTGCCAACGGATGGTCCGCGGCTGCTCGCGGCCGTACGCGCCGTGTGGGTAGGAACGGCGGAGAACGACGGGTTCAATCGTCTCATCCTCGTCGCCAACCTCGGCTGGCGGGAGACGGCGTTGCTCCGGGCGTACTGCCGCTGGCTGCTGCAGACGGGCCTGCCGTTCAGCCAGTCGTACATGGAAACGGTGCTCGCGGCCAACTCGCGCGCGACGATGCGCATCGCGCGGCTTTTCCAGGCCCGCTTCGATCCGTCGCTGGCCGAAAAAACCCGCGCCGAGGAAGTCACGCGACTGAGTGAGGCCATCGACGAGGATCTGCAGAAGATCACCCGCGTCGACGATGACCGCATTTTGAGAGCCTTCCGTGCCGCCATCGACGCCACGCTGCGCACCAATTTCTTCCAGACCGCCGCCCATGGCGTCCACCGGCCGACGATCGCCTTCAAGATCGATCCGGCACAGGTTCAGGGATTGCCGGAACCGCGGCCGATGTTCGAGATCTGGGTGTATTCGCCACGTGTGGAGGCCGTGCACCTGCGCAAGGGCCGCGTCTCGCGCGGCGGCATTCGCTGGTCCGACCGGCGCGAGGACTTCCGCACGGAAGTGCTTGGCCTGATGAAAGCGCAGAACGTCAAGAACACGGTGATTGTCCCGGTCGGTGCGAAGGGCGGCTTCGTCTGCAAGCGCCTGCCGTCGACCCGCGAGGAGATCGCCAAGGAAGTCATCGGCTGCTACAGCGACTTCATGCGCGCGCTGCTGGAGCTGACCGACAACATCGTCGATGGCAAGATCGTCCCGCCGCCGTCAACCGTGCGGCGTGACCAGGACGATCCGTACCTGGTGGTGGCGGCCGACAAGGGCACGGCGACGTTCTCCGACACCGCGAACGCCATCGCAGAGGCACACGGCTTCTGGCTGGGCGACGCGTTCGCCTCCGGCGGCTCGGCCGGCTACGACCACAAGAAGATCGCTATCACGGCCCGCGGCGCGTGGGAGTGCGTCAAGCGCCACTTCCGTGAACTGGGTCGTGACGTGCAGACGGAGGCGTTCACGGTCGCCGGCATCGGCGACATGTCGGGCGACGTGTTCGGCAACGGCATGCTCCGCTCGCCCGAGATCCGCCTGCTCGCCGCGTTCAATCACCAGCACATCTTCATCGACCCGAACCCGGACGCCGCCCGCTCGTTCGCGGAGCGGGCGCGCCTGTTCGCGCTGCCGCGCTCGACCTGGGACGACTACTCGCGGGCCGCCATTTCGAGCGGCGGTGGCGTCTGGTCGCGATCCGAGAAGTCGATCAGCCTGCCGCGTGAGGCGAAGCAGCTCCTCGGGCTCAACGGCGCAACGGCGAGTCCCAACGAAATTGTCCGCGCGATCCTGACCCTCGACGTGGACCTGCTGTGGAACGGCGGCATCGGCACCTACGTCAAGGCGCACAGCGAGTCGAACGCCGACGTCGGTGACCGCGCCAACGACGCCGTCCGTGTCGACGGGCGGTCGCTGCGTGCCAAGGTCATCGGCGAGGGCGGCAACCTCGGCCTGTCGCAGCTCGGCCGGATCGAGTTCGCCCTCCACGGCGGGCGGCTCAACACGGACTTCATTGACAACTCGGGCGGCGTCAACTGCTCGGACCTCGAGGTCAACATCAAGATCCTGCTCGGGGTCGCTGCCCAGCGCCGCGGCCTCAAGCGTCCGGCGCGGGACCGGCTGCTGGCTGCCATGACCGACGACGTCTCGGCACTGGTGCTCAGGAACAACTACCTGCAGAGCCAGGCACTGAGCGTGCTCAGTTCCCGGGCACTGGACCGCGCGTCGGAACACGCCTACGTCATCAAGGTGCTGGAGCGCGATGGCGATCTTGACCGTACCCTCGAGAACCTGCCGAGCGACGACGAGCTGCAGGAGCGCATGGCCCGCGGCGCGGGGCTGACCCGTCCCGAGCTGTCCATGGTGCTGTCCTACTCGAAGATCTGGCTCTACAACCAGCTCATCGCCTCCGACGTACCGGAGGACCGCTACCTCTCCAATGAACTTGAGAGGTACTTCCCGGATGCCGTCCAGCGGCGCTACGGCGACCTGCTGGGACTGCACCCGCTTCGGCGCGAGATCATCGCAACGGCGACGACCAACAGCCTCGTCAACCGCATGGGTCCGGTATTCGCCGTCCGAACGGCCGAGGACACCGGCGCCGGCGTCGGCGCCATTGCCCGCGCCTACGCGATTGCGCGCGAGTGCGCCGCGATGCGGGAGATCTGGGGTGAAATCGAGGCGCTGGACAATCGTGCCCCGGCGGCAGCGCAGTACGACATGCATTACCGGACCACGCGCTTCCTGCGCTACGCCACCTACTGGGTGCTTTCGCACCGGCGTGACCTCGACGTAGAACGGACCGTCGCCCAGCTGCGTCAGGGGCTGACGGACCTTGCGCGCAGCGCCCGCGCGCTCGTGACGGGACGCCTCGCCGGGCGCATGACAGAGGCCCACGACGAGCTCACGAAGCAGGGTGTGCCCGATCGGCTCGCCGCGCGGGTCGCGACGCTCGAACTGCTGTACTCGGGTCTCGACGTGGTCGACCTCGCGCAGAGCCGCAAGCTCGAGATGCACGGCGTGGCACGCGCCTACCTGCACATCGGCCAGCGCCTCGACCTCGACTGGCTGCGCCTGCAGATCGAGACGCTGAGCGCCCAGGGGCACTGGCAGGCGGTCGCGCGCAACACCCTGCGCGAGAACCTCTACGAGATGCAGCGAGGCCTCACCGACGCCGTGCTGAAGGACAAGCCGCGCGGCGACGCCGTGCAGGCGGCCGAGCGCTGGCTCGGCGCGCGCCAGCCCGAGGTCGACGCCCTGCGGCGAACGGTGGGCGAGATGGAATCGATGAAGGTGCCGGATTTTGCGACCCTGTCCGTTGCGCTGCAGTCCGTGCGACGGCTGCTGGGCGGCTGACGATCGCACCCCACGGCGGAATCAAGCGTTACAGTGACGATGCGACGGAGGTCGGTGATGAGCGGCAGGCTGGTATTCCTTCGGCACGGACAGAGCACCTGGAATCTCGAGAACCGGTTCACCGGCTGGACTGACGTCGATCTGACGGACCAGGGCAGGCTCGAGGCCGCCGAGGCGGCCCGCCTGCTGGCCGCGGAGGGCATCACCTTTGACCAGGCCTTTACCAGTGTCCTGAAGCGCGCCATCCGCACCCTCTGGATCGTGCTCGACGGTCTTGACCTGCTGTGGCTGCCGGTCGAGCGATCCTTCCGCCTGAACGAGCGCCATTACGGCGCGCTGCAGGGCCTCAACAAGGCCGAGACGGTGGCGGAGCACGGGGCGGAGCAGGTGAAAATCTGGCGACGCAGCTACGACATACCGCCACCGCCTCTTGCTGCCGATGACCCGCGGCGCGCGGCTCTGGACCGCCGTTACGCGCGGATCCCGCCGCGCGACCTGCCCGCCACCGAGTCACTGAAGGACACGCTCGCGCGGGTCGAGCCCTACTGGCACACGCGGATTGCACCGGAACTCGCCGCCGGCCGGAACGTGCTCGTGGTCGCCCACGGCAACAGCCTGCGTGCCCTCGTGAAGATGCTGGATGGGATGAGCGATGAGGCGATCATCGAGTTCAACATCCCGACCGGGGTGCCCCTCGTCTACGAGCTCGACGAGCACCTGGCCGCGGTGGGCCGGCGTTTCCTCGGCGATCCGGCCGCGGTTGCCGCGGCCGCCGATGCCGTGCGCCGCCAGACCGAGGGCTCGCACGGCTAGCCCGTGACCGACGCTCAGTCGTCAGGCGCGATAGCGACCTTGAGGCCGGCGAGATCGGGCGTGAACTGGACCTGGCACGACAGGCGGGACTCCGCACGGCGGCCGGTCAGTTCCTGCAGGAGTTCCTTCTCGTCGCCCTGCGGAGCCGGCAGCTTCGCCAGCCAGGCGGCGTCGACATAAATATGGCAAGTCGCGCACGAGCACATGCCACCGCAGATCGCCGCCACGCCGTAGTCGACCTCCCGCAGCGTCTCCATTACCGACACGCCGGTTTTTCCGGCTACCGTGTGTTCCACGCCGTCCCGGTCGACAATCACCATGTCCGCCATCATCACACCTCGTCGCGACCCGCCCGCCGGGCGCCAAAGCGACGCAGTTTGCGTGGCCACACTGTCGAGCGCAACTCCCCGGCGAGCTAGCCGGCGCTGATCAGCCCGAGCCAGCGCCCGGGGTCGCCGGCGCAGGCAAGAAAGCTCGGGTTCAGCAGTGTCTCGCGCTCGTTGTAGCGCAGCGGTGTCCCGGACAGCGTGACGACGTGCCCGCCGGCCGCTTCGACGACGGCCTGACCCGCGGCCGTGTCCCACTCGGAGGTGGGGCTGAGGCGCGGATAGAGGTCTGCCGCGCCCTCGGCCAGACGGCAGAACTTGAGCGCGCTGCCGGCGCTGACGAGCTCGTGGGCGCCCAGTCGGGCGAGAAAGGCGTCCAGCGACTGGCCGCGGTGCGAGCGGCTGCCGAGCACCCGCGGCGTCGCGGCGACGCCGTCGCGCACGGCCAGGGGCTCGGCCGTGCCGTCACCGGTCCGGCGCCAGGCACCGGCGCCGGGGATACCGACGTAGCTGCAGTCACCGACGGGAATGTGCACGACGCCGAGCCGCGGCCGGCCGCCCTCGATCAGCGCGATGTTGACCGTGAACTCGCCGTTGCGGGAGAGAAACTCCCGCGTCCCGTCGAGCGGGTCCACCAGCCAGTAGCGTGGCCAGTCGCGGCGCGCGGCGACGCTCGCGGGCTCGGACTCCTCGGACAGCACCGGCAGTGCCGGTGTCAGGCGCGCGAGGGCTGCGGTGATGAGCCCGTGCGCCTTGAGGTCCGCCACCGTCAGCGGCGAGTCGTCCGCCTTCTGCACGGACTCGACGGGGGCCGCGTACACCTCGAGAATCGCGGCGCCGGCCGCGCGCGCGATTGCCGCTACCGCCGTGGCGAGGTCGGCCTCGACCGCGCCGATCATCGCCCGGTCCACTGCGGCGCGCGCTTTTCGGCAAACGCCCGCCGGCCCTCGGCACCGTCCTCGGTTCGGGACAGCACCACGCTCATGAGCTCGGCGTGCGACAGCGCCGCGTCGAGGTCCGCACCGCGCAGCCGCGGCAGCGCCTGCTTGCCAAGGCGGATGGCCGTCGGCGAATTCGCGGCGATGGCCGCCGCAAGTTCCGCGACGCGAGCATCCAGCGCGCCGTCCGCCGTGACCTCGGTCACGAGGTGCACTCGCGCAGCCTCGTCGGCGCCGATCGGCTGGCCGGTCAGGCACAGCTTCATGAACGCGCGCTCCGGCATGACGCGCAGCAACAGCGGCGCGATCATGAGCGGAAACGTCCCCACTTTGACTTCCGGCAGCGCGAACGTTGCCGCGGGCGCGGCGAGCGCGACGTCGGCGACGGCGACAAGCCCGAGCGCACCGCCGTAGGCGGGGCCCTGAACCCGCACCAGCAGCGGCAGTCGCAGTGCCGCAAGCCGCCGCAACAGGCTCGCAATGAAGTTGCGCGGATCCGCGGCATCGACCGCGAAGGCGGCCCCCGGGCGCTGCTCGAGGTCGGCGCCGGCCGAGAACACCGTCTCGCCGGTGCTGCCAAGGACGATCACCCGGCAGTGCGGATCCGCCTCGGCCGCGTCGACCGCCGCGACGATCGCGCCCGCGAGCCCGGCATTGATCGCGTGCCGGCGGGCCGGCCGATTGATCAGGAGGGTCCGGACGGCGCCGGAGTTCAGCACCACGAGGTCGTTAGCGGCGGCCGGGTGGGTCATGGGGCGTCTCCTCGGCCGGGGCGGCCGGCTGCTACCCCTGTAAGGTAGCAGGCTCGCCACCGGCCGCGTGCAACCGCTCGGCCAGCGCGTTTACCTGCGCGGCCGACAGCACCGGCCACGCGCCGGCCGCGTCGCTCCACAGGGCCCGCAGGCAGTCAAACAGCGTCACCAGCGGCTCGAAGGCCTGCGGCGCCGTGCGCGTCGCCTTGCCGTAACCGTCGAGCAGCGCGGTGCGCGCCGGTGAATCGAGGTCCTGGTAGCTGGCGTAGGCCGCGAGATCAAGCCAGGGGTCGCCGAAGGCGGCGAATTCCCAGTCCAGGAAACGCAGCGGCGGGCCGAGCACGAGGTTGCCGTGGTGCAGGTCGTGATGGCAGAGCGCGAGACCCGCCGGCCGGTACAGCGCCACCGCCCGGCGCAGAGCGGTGGCCACCACCGGCCGAGGCACGGGCACGTCCGCCGGCGGCGGCCGCTCAAGGTACTCGGCGAGCGCATCGAGCACGTCGAAGCGGGCAATACCGGCCGGTACCGGTAGGGCGTGCAGCCCGGCCAGCCGCTCGCCGACCGTTGCGCAGAAGTCACGCTGACGCGCCACCTCGCGCGCCGGGCTGCCGCTCGCCTCGAACTCGGTAACGAGGACACCGCTCGCCGGATCGGCATGCACGATCACCGGCGCGTAGCCGGCCTGGGCGGCGCGTCGGTGCAGGTCCAGCTCGCGGGACCGGTCGACGCCGAGCGCGGTGTCGTGCCCTAGCGATGCGCGCACGACCCAGTCGACGCCGTCGCTCCGGATGCGCCAGCTGGTGTTCGTGCTGCCGGTGCGCAGATGCTCGCCATGCTGCAGCGCGCGAACGGCGCGCCGCCCGGCCGCAAAGGCATCGAGTGCCGCGACGATGATCGCGGGCAAATCAGTGCCTGGCACGGTAAATGGTCCGTCTACGGGTAGCAGTACGCATGCAGCAATAGTACCCTGCGGCGAACCGCTCGCCGGTTGGCCCCGCTCCGGGACCGGCCGCGATTTGCTCGAGCGCATTGCGTGGTCGCAAAGGATCAGGCCCATGCCGAGTCGTACAGTCAGATTGTTTCAGATCGACGTGTTCACGGATCGTCTGTTTGCAGGCAACCCGGCCGGGGTCGTGCTCGGCGCGGAGCGGTTGGACGAGCAGGAGATGCAGGCGATCGCGCGCGAACTCGCCAACTCCGACTCCGCCTTCGTGCTGCCGGCGTCGGCCGCCGATCACGACGTGCACCTGCGTTTCTTCACGCCCACCCGCGAGGTGGGCTTCGTCGGCCACGCCTCCGTGGCCGCCCACGTCGCGCGCCTCGCCGCCGGCGAGTGCCAGCCCGGCCGCCTGCGGCAGCGCTCGCGCTCCGGCGTCTTCGACGTGAACGTGGAAGGCTCGGCCACCGCACCGTCGGTCACGGTCGCCTTCCCGGCACCCGCCGAACCGGTACCGGTCACCGACGCCATGCGGCACAAACTGCTCGATATCCTCGGCCTCGACTCGGCGGCACTGGACAGCCACTGCCCGCCCGCCGTGATCGGCAAGTCGAGCACCCGGCTGCTCCTCGGCCTGCGCTCGGCCGATCAGCTGGCGGCACTCAATCCCGATTTCGATGCGCTGAAGCGGCTCACGCCGCACGTCGGCGCCGACGGGTATTTCCTGTTCGTGCGCAACGCGCACGGCCCGGCGACCACCGAGTCGAGGATGTTCTGCCCGGTGATCGGTATCCCCGAGGACCCGGTCAGCGGCAACGCCCATGGCATGCTCGGCGCCTATCTCGTGCAGCACGGCCTGCTGCCGCTTGAGCAGGGCAAGGCGTCGTTCACCGGCTTTCAGGGCCGCTCGCTGCGCCGGCCCGGCGAGGTTCGGGTCACGGTTGAGACGGATGCCGGCCGCGCCAGTCGCGTCTCGATCAGCGGCACGGCGCGAATCGTCTATTCGACGGAGCTCGCCCTGTCCTGACCGGCCAGATCCCGCGCCGTCAGGCCCAGTCCGCGCGCCATTTGATGCTGCAGCCGAGACTGGGCGCCTGTGCCGCCGCGGGCGGCTCCCCGGCGAGGACCGCAACGCACGCGGCGTCAAGGTCGGCGCCGGTGACCGGCACGCCATTGCCCGGCCGGCTGGCGTCGTACTGGCCGCGGTAGGCCAGCCGGCCGGCGCGGTCGTAGAGGAAGAAATCCGGCGTGCAGACCGCGCCGTAGGCGAGTGCCACCTCCTGCGTGGCGTCATGCAGGTACGGAAACGCGAGCTTGAACTCCGCCGCGAGCGCCGCCATCCGCTGCGGCGCATCGGCCGGGTAGGCCACCAGGTCGTTTGCACTGATCGCGATGACGTCGACACCGCGTCGCTGCCAGTCATTGGCGCGCTCGGCGAACGACGGCAGGATGTGCACCACGTAGGGACAGTGGTTGCAGATAAACGCGACGAGCAGCGGCCGGCCCCGGTCGCGGTTCACCAGCACGTGGCGGCGCCCATCGCCATCGATGAGGGCGGTATCCGGCACGGCGCTGCCGAGCGCCGGCATGCGCGACTCGCGCCTAGCCATCCGCCGCCTCGCGCAGCGACCACCGGTCCGCGTCGCGCGCCACCCGGCCCTCTTCCTCGAGCTTGATGAGGTGCGCCTCCAGCGAGTAGGCGGCCCACGTTTTCAGCGAGCCCGGCAGCACGGCGTACACCGTATCGACCAGCTCGCCGACCGTGGCGGGGGGACCGGCACGAAGTGCCGTGACGACCTGCGCCTCACGCTCCATCCGGTGGCGCACGAGGTCGTCCAGCACGCGCGCGGGCTGGCTCAGCCGCGGTCCGTGGCCTGGCATGAGCTCGGTAAGCTCCATCGCGCGCAGGCGCGCCAGCGAGGCGAGGTAGTCACGCATGCTGCCGTCTGGCGCGAGGATCACGGGTGACGTCGTGCCAAGGACGTGGTCGCCCGTGAAGACCAGCCCCTCTTCCTCCAGGAACCAGCAGACGTGGTTGGACGCATGCCCGGGTGTCGGTACGGCGCGCAGCGTCCAGCCATCGCCGGCGACACGCGTGCCGTCCAGAACGACGAGGTCGGAGGCAAAGCTCGCATCCTGAAACTCCGGGTGTGCGCTTACACGACCGACCCGCGGTGCGGAAAAGCGCGCCGCCAGCGGCGCAGTGCCGGGCGAGTGATCGATATGCGTGTGCGTGACGAGGAGTGCCGCCAGTCGTCGACCGCCAATGGCCGACACCAGCGCCTCGAGGTGCGCCGGATGCCCGGGTCCGGCGTCGACGATGGCCACGTCACGACCCGCCGGCCCGCCGCAGACGAGGTAGGTGTTGGTGCCCGGCCCGGTCATCGGCCCGCCATTCGGCGCGGTCACCCGGCTTACGCGGTCAGTCAGCGTTACCAGTCGCCCGGGCGTGAAATCCGTGTCCGTCGTGCGGCTCATGCCCGGCAGTCTAGCGTGTCTCGCGGGCGAAGTCGGCGAGCGAGGCGTAGACCGCGCCGGCACCCAGCCGCGACAGCGTGCCCGCCCGCTCGAGCTTCTGCCGCACGTTTGGCATCACCTCGCACAGCGCAACGCGCGTACCGTGGGCCGCGAAGTCCGTGATGATCTTGTCCAGCGCCGCGACCCCGGTCGCGTCGATGAACGGCATGCGTCCGAGTCGCAGCACCAGCGTCGCAGGGCGACTCTGGCTGTGCCGGAGCGTGGCCTCGAGCTTTTCTGCCGCGGCGAAGAACACGGGCCCGTCGATCCGGTACACGAGCGTGTCGCGCGGCAGGCGCCAGTGCGCGGCATCCGCCTCGGCCGACAGCGACTCCGTCGACTGCTCCTCGACGCTCACCGACTGCGCCATGCGCCGCATGAAGACGAGCGCCGACAGGACGACGCCGGTGTTAACCGCGACCACCAGGTCGGTCAGCACCGTCAGCGCGAACGTAATGAGGAGAATGGCGACGTCCGGCCGGGGGGCGGTCCTCGCCAGGCGGAGAAAGCGGCCGACATCGCTCATGTTCCACGCGACGACGAACAGTATTGCGGCGAGCGTCGCCAGCGGCACGTCGGCGGCGAGCGGTGCCAGCACGACGATGACCGCGACCAGGAACAGCGAGTGCACGATGCCCGCCAGCGGACCGGTCGCGCCGTTGCGGATGTTGGTGGCGGTGCGGGCGATCGCACCGGTCGCGGCAAAGCCACCGACGAGTGGCGACAGGATGTTGGCGATGCCCTGGCCGATCAGCTCCTGATTGGAATCGTGCCGGGTACCGGCCATGCCGTCCGCGATCGTCGCCGACAGCAGCGACTCGATGGCGCCGAGCAGCGCGATCGTGAACGCCGGCCCGATCAGCCGCACGACCTGCGTGAAATCCTGCAACGGCAGGCCGAGCGGCGGCCAGCTGCGCGGAATACCGCCGAACTGCGTGCCGATGGTCGCCACGCCGCCAAAGTGCAGCGCGTGCTGCGCCAGCGTCGCCAGCACCAGCGCCACCAGTGGCGACGGCACGCGCCGCATGACTCGCGAGCCCGCAACCACGACGCAGAGGGAGCACAGGCCGACGACCAGCGTCGGCAGGTGGGTCGTTGGCACCGCGCCGAGCAACGCGCCAAGCTGCTGGTGGAAGTGCGTACCGGCGGCAGCCGGCGTGACGCCGAGGAAGTATTTCAGCTGGCCGACGAAGATGATCAGGCCGATGCCGGTCGTGAAGCCCACGATCACGGGATCGGGAATGTACTTCAGGACGGAGCCGAGGCGAGCGAGGCCCATGCCGACGAGCATCAGGCCGGCGAGAAAGGTCGCCACGGCCAGCCCGCCGATGCCGTGCTCGGCGGTAATGGTCGCGAGCACCGCGACAAAGGCGCCGGTCGGCCCGGAAATCTGCATGCGCGTGCCACCGAATACCGTGGTGGCCAGTCCGGCGGCAATCGCCGTGTACAGGCCCTGCTCCGGTCGCGCGCCGGACGCGATGGCAAAGGCCATGGCCAGCGGCACCGCGACCACGCCGACGGTCAGGCCGGCAAGCAGGTTCGGCAGCCAGTGGGCGCGGCCGAGGAGACCCGCGCGCCGCGCGTCGAGGAGAGCGATCATGCTGCGGCGCATGGTAGCCGGAGGGGACGGCGGGCCGGTAGCGCCGGCCGATCTCCTGAATGAACACTCGCGAATTACACAACGCGCGGCCGGGCATTTAAGATGGAGCGGTCCCGCCAGTCGGGCCCACCATTCTCATTACCCCGGGGTTGCTCATGCCGTTCCGTCACCGCTCCCTTGCCGCCGTCGGCGGTCTTGCCCTTCTCCTTGCCGCCAGCGTCTGCGAGGCAAGCTGCCTTGCGCCCACCGCTCCGGGCACCTTCCCGGACGGCACGACGGCCAGCCTCGAGGAAATGGTTGCCGGCCAGAAGAGTGTCAAGGAATTCATTGCCCAGGCCGACCAGTACATCGACTGCGTGAGCAGCGAGACGCCGAAGTACGATCCGAAGAAGTCGTACTCGGACAAGGAAAAGGAAACGATGGCGGCCACACAGGCGGCTGCCCAGAAGAAGATCGACGCCGTTGAAACGGACAAGACGGCCGTGGCCGAGCGCTTCAACGTGCAGCTGCGCGCCTACAAGGCACGGGCTGCGGCGGCATCCGCTCCGAAGAACTGATGTTTCTGCCCGGCGATGCCGACCAGGCCATCCTGGCATCGCTCGGCCCCCGTCCGGGCACCGAGCACGTGGACCTGCGCGAGGCGCAGGGCCGCGTGCTCGCGGCCGACATTCACGGCGATATCGATCAGCCGCCCTTTGACCGGGTGGCGATGGATGGCATCGCGATCCAGGCCGCACGGTACGCGGGCGGGCAGCGGCGGTTTCGTATCGCGCACACGCAGGCCGCGGGCAGCGCACCCCGGGACCTGACCGACGGCGAAGCCTGCATCGAGATCATGACCGGGGCGGCGCTGCCGCCCGGGGTCGATGCCGTCATTCCGGTTGAGCGGCTGCGGATCGCAGACCGGCTGGCCGAGGTCGACGACGGCCTTACCGTGGTGCCCAGCGCCAACGTCCATCCGCGGGGCTCCGACCAGCGCGCCGGTGACCGGGTTCTGGCGGCGGGCACGCGTCTTGGCGCGCCCGAGATCGCGATCCTGGCCTCCGCGGGTGCCGCCCGGGTGCCGGTGACCCGCCAGCCGAGGGTCGCGGTCATCTCGACCGGCGACGAGCTCGTCGATCCGGCCGCCGTGCCGCTGCCGTGGCAGGTCCGCCGCTCCAACGTGTTCGCGATGCTGGCGGCGCTCAGCGCGCGCGGCTACCGGGCGGTCAGCGACCATCATCTCGCCGATGAGCTGCCGGAGATCACTGCACGACTGGCCGCCCTGCTGCCGACGGTGGATGTGCTCGTGTTGTCCGGCGGTGTGTCCGCGGGCCTTTTTGACCACGTCCCGGCGGCGCTGGCCGCGGCGGGTGTCGAGCAGATTTTCCATAAGGTCGCGCAACGACCCGGCCGACCGCTCTGGTTTGGCAGGGCCCGTTCGGGGTGCCTGGTCTTCGGCCTGCCCGGCAATCCCGTCTCGACCCTGATCTGCCTGACCCGTTACGTCCTGCCGACTCTTGCGCGGCTCGAGGGGGCACCGGAGCAGGTCGCCCGCATTCCGCTCGCCGCCCGCGTGGCGTCGCTGCGCGAACTCTCGCTGTTCATGCCGGTCACCCGCCGGGGCGGACCCGCCGGTGACGAGGCGGTGCCCCGGCCGACCCACGGCTCGGGGGACTTTTCTTCGCTGGCAGGGACCACGGGCTTCGTCGAAATCGGGCCGCAGGCGGCGGCAGAAGCCGGATCGCTCGCGCCGATCTATCATTGGTGACATGACACACGAATTTCCTCTTGCCGGGCCGGGTCCGGCCGCGGGCCCCGCACGGCTGCGCGGCCCGCGGGATCTGTTGAATCGCCCGCTGCACGACCTGCGTATCTCGGTCATGGACCGGTGCAACTTCCGCTGCCCGTACTGCATGCCGAAGTCGGAGTACCACGAGAACTACCGCTTCCTTCGCTCCGACGAGCGCCTCTCGTTCGCCGAGATCGTGCGCCTCGCCCGGCAGTTCGTCGCACTCGGTGTCGTCAAGCTGCGCCTGACCGGCGGCGAACCGCTGCTGCGCTCCAACCTCGCGGAGCTGGTCGGCGACCTGACGACACTGCCCGGTGTCCGGGACCTCGCCCTGACCACGAACGGCGTGCTGCTGGCCCGGCACGCGGAGGAGCTCGCGGCCAACGGCCTTCGCCGCGTGACCGTCAGCCTCGACAGCCTCGACCCTGACGTCTTCGCACGAATGAGCGGCGGGCTCGGCAGCGTCGAGTCCGTGCTCGAGGGAATCGAGGCCGCGCGTCTCGCAGGCCTCGCGCCGATCAAGGTGAACGCCGTCGTCCAGGCCGGCGTCAACGACCACACGGTACTGCCGCTGATCGAGCGCTTCCGGGGCACCGGCGTCATCGTCCGGCTGATCGAATACATGGACGTCGGCAATCGCAACGCCTGGGACCCGCGCTCGGTCGTCACCGCGCAGACGCTGCGCGATACGATCCATGCGCGCTGGCCGCTCTCGCCCGTCGACCAGAATTACCCCGGGGAGGTCGCCGCCCGCTACCGCTTTGATGACGGCGCCGGCGAGGTGGGCTTTATCTCCTCCGTCAGCCAGCCCTTCTGCGGCAGCTGCAGCCGGGCCCGCCTGTCATCGAACGGCACGCTGTATACGTGCCTGTTCGCGACGGATGGCCTCGATCTGCGCGCCGCCCTGCGCGGCGGCGCCGATGACGATGCGCTGCGCCAGATGATCGCGGAACGCTGGCGCCTGCGCAGCGACCGCTACTCCGAGGATCGGGACGCCCTGCGCAAGACCGCGCAGCGGAAGGTCGAGATGTACCACATCGGTGGCTGAGGCCACCCGAACGGAGCCGTCGATGAGTCAGTTCAGCCACGTCGATGCCGACGCCCGGCCGGCCATGGTGGATGTGAGCGGCAAGACCGCCTCGGTACGACGTGCCGTAGCCGAGACCCGCGTCCGCCTGCCGTCCGCCGTGGCCGCGGAGTTGCGGCGCGCGGGCTACGACACGGCCAAGGGACCGGTACTGCACACCGCGATCGTCGCCGGCACCATGGCGGCGAAACGGACTCACGATCTCATCCCGTTCTGCCATCCGCTGGGGATTGAGAAATGCTCGATCGACATCACAGAGCAGGGCGATGATCTGGTCATTCGCTGCACCGTCGGCGTGACGCACAAGACCGGCGTCGAGATGGAGGCGCTGACCGGCGCGAGTATCGCGGCGCTGACCGTCTACGACATGTGCAAAGCGCTGTCCCACGATATCGTTATCGGCGAACTGCGACTCGTGGAAAAAAGCGGGGGCAAGTCGGACTATCACGCCGTCGCGCCGCTCGCGGGCCTGATCCTTGCCGGTGGCCGCAGCAAGCGGATGGCCAAGGACAAAGCGGCGCTCAGCTACGCCGGCGAAACGCAGCTCGAGCGGGCGCACCGCCTGCTCGAATCGGTCGTCCCGCAGGTCTTCGTCTCGGTACGCCGCGACCAGACCGGGGATCCGACCCGACGGCCGTACCGGCTGATCGTCGACGAAACGGACGATGCGGGCCCGGCCGCCGGTATCGTCGCGGCGCTGCGCGCCCATCCGGGGCACGCATTCCTCGTCGTTGCCGTCGATCTGCCGTTTTTGTCCGCGCAAACGCTGGCCACCCTGATCGCAGCGCGCGACCCCGCCCGGACGGCAACGGCCTACCTCAGCGCACACGATGGCCTGCCCGAGCCACTCTGTGCAATCTGGGAGCCGGCGGCCGGCGAAGAACTGGCCGCCTCCATCGCCCGCGGCGCCCTCTGCCCGCGGAAGTTCCTCCGCCAGACGGCCGCCAAGCTCGTTCCGCTCGCCTCAGCGAGCGACCTCGACAACATCAACACCCCCGACGAGTACGCGGATGCGCTGCGCCGACTCGGTGACGGAGCCCGGCCATGACCGATATCCGAGTCCAGTACTATGCGATCCTGCGGGAGCAGGCCGGCATCGGTCGCGAAACGGTCACGACGACGGCAATGTCGGCGGCGGCCCTGTACGCCGAGCTTGCCGAGCGGCACGGCTTCACGCTGCCCGCCAGCCTCATGAAGGTGGCCATCAACGGCGAATTTGCCGCGTGGAGTGCGCCGCTCTCGGCAGGTGATGAGGTGGTGTTCATCCCCCCGGTTGCGGGCGGCTGACCATGAGCGCGACGTTTGAATTCTCGACCGTCGCCCTGCATCCCGGCGAGCAAACCGCGCGCGTCGCTGACCCCGCCTGCGGCGGCTTCGTCAGCTTCGAGGGGTGGGTCCGCGAGGAGAACGAAGGCCAGCGGGTCACCGGCCTCGAATACGAGGCTTACGTCGATCTCGCGGTGCGTGAGGGCCAGCGCATCGTCGCCGAGGCCAAGGCGCGCTTCGGCGTTCGCCAGGTGCGCTGCGTGCATCGCGTCGGCGCACTTCGCCTTGGCGAACTGGCCGTCTGGGTGGGCGTTGCCTCACCGCATCGGGCGGAGGCCTTTGCCGCCTGCCGTTACGTGATCGACGAGGTCAAGCACCGGGTTCCGATCTGGAAGAAGGAACACTACGCCAGCGGTGACTCCGGCTGGGTCAACTGCGAACGCTGCGCCCAACCGTCGTCAGCCGGCGATGACGGTGGACAGCACGCGCACGAACACCGGCACGAACACCGGCACCGGCACGAGCACGAGCACCCGCACGACCGCGGGCCCGTGGCGCCGGCCGTGACCGCCGCGCTGCCGGCGAGCGACTACGGGCGCCAGACCCTCCTGCCGGAGGTGGGCAGCGTCGGGCAGGCACGCCTGCGGGCGGCCCGGGTTCTCGTCGTTGGTGCCGGCGGACTGGGCGTGCCGGTGCTGTCTTACCTCGCGGGCGCCGGCATCGGCGTCCTCGGTGTGATGGATCACGACACCCTGAGTCCAAGCAACCTCCACCGTCAGACGATGTATGCGCTGGCGGATGCGGGGCAATCGAAGGCACTGCTCGCGACGCGTCACCTGCGGGCGCTCAATCCGGACGTGGACGTGCGGCCCTACGTCCAGCGCGCGACGGCGGCGAGTCTCGGCCCACTGCTCGTCGACTACGACGTGGTCGTCGACTGCTCCGACAATTTTGCGACCACGTTCGCCGTGCACGATGCGGCACGGGCCGCCGGTGTCGACGCCGTCTATGCCAGCATCTACCAGTACGAGGGGCAGTTACAGGTCGTGCGCGGCCGCGGAGCCGGCAGCTGCCTGCGCTGCGTGTGGGAGTCCGTGACGCCTGACGGCGTGGTCGGTAATTGCGCCCAGTCGGGCGTTCTCGGTCCGGTTCCGGGCGTGCTCGGCTCACTGCAGGCGATGGAGATACTGAAGCTCCTGCTCGACCTTCCGGGCGGCCTTCGCGACGAGGTGCTGCTGGTCGACCTCCTCAGCCTCGAGACGCGCCGCATCCGGGCGCCGCGCCACGCGGCATGCACACCGGCCTGCATCCGGCCGGGGACGCCGGCGCGGCAGCCCGACGTGGAGCGCCATTTCGCGGACCTATCGGCGGTCTTGCGCGCCGGACTCGTCCTCGTGGACATTCGCGAGCCGGAGGAAATCGCGGCCTCTCCGTCGCCCGTCGCCGCGCTCTCGCTGCCGATGGCACGCCTGCTGGACGACCCGACACTGCTGCCTCCCGACCGGGATGCCCTGCTGCTGTGCAGCCGGGGCATAAGAAGCCTCGGCACGGCGACGGCGCTGCGTGAACGCGGACACGCGCGGGTCTGGTCCCTCGCCGGCGGCCTCGAGGCGCAGCGCAGCGCCGTCTGAGCGGACCGGGCCGCCCTACGGCGCGCGCACCTGTCCCGTGCCGCGCACTTCGTACTTGTAGCTGGTCAGCTGCTCGACACCGACCGGCCCGCGGGCATGAAATCGATCGGTCGAGATGCCGACTTCAGCGCCCATGCCGAACTCGCCCCCGTCGGCGAACTGCGTTGAGGCGTTGTGCAGCACGATCGCGCTGTCGACTTCCGCGAGGAACTTCGCCGCGTGCGCTGCGTTTTGCGTGACGATCGCCTCCGTATGCGCCGAGCCGTGCCGTCGTATGTGGTCGATCGCGCCCTCGACGCCGTCGACCAGGCCGGCACTGATAATCGCGTCGAGGTATTCGGTGCCCCAGTCGGCCTCGGTGACCGCGACCACGCGCGGATCGGCGGCCGCAAAGGCGGCGTCGCCGCGAACCTCGCAGCCGGCATCGAGGAGCGCACGGGCCAGTTCGCCGATGAGCGTTGCCGGGGCTGCACGGTCAACCAGCAGGGTCTCGGCGGCCCCACAGATGCCGGTGCGGCGCAGCTTGGCGTTGAGAACGATCTCGCGCGCCATGGCAGGCTCCGCGTCACGGTCCACGTAGACGTGACAGTTGCCTTCGAGGTGTCCGATCACCGGCACCCGCGCCTCCGCTTTGACCCTGGCCACGAGGCTCTTGCCGCCACGGGGCACAATCACGTCAATCGCACCGTCCAGGCCGTTCAGCATGGCGCCCACCACCGCGCGATCCCGGATCGGCACGAGCTGTATCGACGCCTCCGGCAGGCCGGCGCTGACGAGGCCTGCCACGAGGCAGCCGTGCAGTGCGCGGTTGGACTCGAGCGCCTCGGAACCACCCCGGAGAATGACGGCATTGCCGGCCTTGAGGCAGAGCGCGCCGGCGTCCACCGTCACGTTGGGACGACTTTCGTAGATGATACCGATGACGCCGAGGGGAACCCGACGGCGGGTGATCGTCAGGCCGTTCGGCCGGGTCCACTCGGCGAGCACCGTGCCGATGGGATCGGCGAGCGCCGCCACGTCCTCCAGCCCGCGCGCGATCGCCGCCAGCCGCGATTCGTTCAGCGCCAGCCGGTCGAGCAGTGCCGCCGCGAGGCCCGCCTGGCGCGCTCGCGCAAGGTCCCCGGCATTGGCAGCGAGAATGGCGGGGCCTGCGGCCCGGACGGCCGCAGCGGCCTCGCGCAGTGCCGCGTTCTTGACCTCGGTAGGCGTCCGCGCAAGCACGCGTGCCGCGTGGCGCGCCGCGGGCCCGAGGGCTGCCACCACGTCGGTCGTCGCGAAAGGCACGGATTCGTCAGATTCACTCACAGCAGCACCAGATCGTCACGGTGGATCAATTCCTCCCGGCCACGGTAGCCGAGCAGCGCCTCGATGTCCTTGCTGTTACGCCCGAGCAGCCGGCCGGCATCGGCCGCCGAGTAGGCGCACAAGCCCCGGGCAATCTCCCGTCCCGCGGCATCGACCACGCTGACGGTATCACCCCGCTCAAATGTGCCCTCCACGGCCACCACACCCGCCGGCAGCAGGCTCTTGCCCCGCAGCAGGGCAGCCACCGCGCCCGGATCCAGCGTCAGCCGCCCGCCCGGTCGTAGCGTTCCGGCAATCCACTGCTTGCGCACCGCGCGGGCCGTCCCGCTGCGACGGAACCAGGTGCAGCGCTCCCCGGCTTCGATCGCCCGCAGCGGGTTCGGGCGCCGCCCGGTCGCGATGCAGAGGTTGCACCCGGCGGCCACGGCGATGCGGCCTGCCGCGACTTTGGTTGCCATGCCACCGGAGCCGACGCCGGAAGTCGGACCGGTTGCCATGCCCTCGATCGCCGCCGTGACCTCGGTCACCTCCGGGATGAAGACCGCCGCCGGATCCCGCGAGGGATCGGCGGTGTACAGGCCGTCCACGTCAGATAGCAGCACGAGGCATTCCGCGCTGGCCATCTGCGCCACGCGCGCGGCGAGCCGGTCGTTGTCACCGTAGCGGATCTCCGCCGTGGCCACGGTGTCGTTTTCATTGATCACCGGCACGGCGCCAAGGGTAAGCAGGGTGTCCAGCGTCCGACGGGCATTGAGGTAGCGCCGGCGCTGCTCGGTGTCACCCAGCGTCAGGAGCACCTGCGCAACGGCAATCGCGTGCTCGTCAAAGACCTCTTTCCATGCATGGGCGAGCCGGATCTGACCGACCGCCGCTGCCGCCTGGCTCTCTTCCAGGCGCAGCCGACCGTCCTTCAGCCCCAGTTGCCGCCGACCCAGCGCGATTGCCCCGGACGACACCACGATCACCTGCTGGCCGCGGTCCCGGGCACGGGCGATGTCCGCGGCCAGCGACTCAAGCCACTGCCGGTTGAGGCGCCCGGACTTGCCGTCCACAAGGAGCGCGGAGCCCACTTTGACGACCAGCCTTTTCGCCTGAACCAGCCGCTTCGCCCGCACTCGGAATTCCGTCGTCGACATCGATTAGCCCGCCGCCGCTTCGTCAGGAACACGGTCCTCACTATACCGGAGCAGGACCGTCCGGCGGCGATCGGGCCGGCACGTCCATTCGTACTTTCCGCAGCGCCGAATCGGCGCGCGCCGGGGTATGTACTTATTTTTAACGCCCGCCGGCGCTTCTAGCATCTGCCACAGCCCAGCCCCATTGCCGGTGAGGATTGCATGAACGTAAACGCCACTTACAACGACCGGGTCGTGCGCCAGTTTGCGCTGATGACTCTCGTCTGGGGGATCGTCGGGATGTCGGTCGGCGTGCTGATTGCCGCCCAACTGCTGTTCCCCGCGCTCAACTTCGACACGCCGTGGCTCTCCTACGGCCGTCTGCGGCCGCTGCACACGAACGCCGTCATCTTCGCCTTCGGCGGCTCGGCGCTCTTCACGACGTCCTACTATGTCGTCCAGCGCACGTGCCACGTCCGGCTCTTCGCGCCAGCGCTGGCCGAGTTCACGTTCTGGGGCTGGCAGCTGATCATCCTGGCTGCCGCCATCACCCTGCCACTCGGAATCACCTCGGGCAAGGAATACGCCGAACTCGAATGGCCGATCGACATCGCCATCGCCATCGTATGGGTTGTCTACGCGGTCGTTTTCTTCGGCACGTTGGCCACGCGCCGGGTCAAGCATATCTACGTCGCCAACTGGTTCTTCGCCGCCTACATCATCACGATCGCGGTTCTGCACATCGTCAACAGCGCTGAAATTCCCGTCACGATGTGGAAGTCCTACTCGGCCTACGCCGGCGTCGTCGACGCGATGGTCGAGTGGTGGTACGGACACAACGCCGTCGGCTTTTTCCTCACGGCCGGCTTCCTCGGGATCATGTATTACTTCGTGCCGAAACAGGCCGGACGACCGGTGTATTCCTACCGCCTGTCGGTCGTGCACTTCTGGGCCCTGATCTCTATCTACATGTGGGCAGGCCCGCACCATCTCATTTATACGACGCTGCCTGACTGGGCCCAGTCGCTCGGCATGGTCTTCTCACTGATGCTCATCGCTCCATCCTGGGGCGGCATGATCAACGGCATCATGACCCTCTCGGGGGCGTGGCATAAGCTGCGGACCGATCCGATCCTGAAGTTCCTCATCGTCTCGCTCTCCTTCTACGGCATGTCGACCTTCGAGGGGCCGATGATGTCGATCAAGAGCGTCAACGCCCTGTCCCACTACACGGACTGGACCATAGGCCATGTGCACTCCGGAGCGATCGGCTGGGTCGCCATGATCTCGATCGGCGCCCTCTATGCACTGATTCCGAAGCTGTGGAACCGGCCTGCCATGTACAGCACCCGGCTCATCGACGTGCACTTCTGGATCATGACGATCGGGATCGTGCTGTACGTGACCTCCATGTGGATATCGGGCGTTATGCAGGGCCTCATGTGGCGGGCAACGAATGCCGACGGCACGCTGACATACAGCTTCGTCGAGGCACTCAAGGCCACCTACCCCTACTACGCGGTGCGACTTGCGGGCGGCGCGCTGGTACTGAGCGGCATGTTCGTCATGGCCTACAACGTCATACGCACGATCACGCACAAAGATGCCTCTGCGCCGGCGCAGCCCGTGCTCGATCCGGCCTGAGGAGGGGAGGACTATGAAACACGACATCATCGAACAGCGGGTCGGGCTTCTTGGCGTACTGACGGCGATCGTGATCAGCGTCGCCGGTCTGGTCGAGATCGTGCCACTGTATTTCACCGGCCAGGTCACGCAGCCATCGGCCGGCGTGCAGCCGTATCCGGCACTTGAACTCGAGGGCCGGGATATCTACCTGCGCGAGGGTTGCTACAACTGCCACTCGCAGATGATCCGGCCGATGCGCGCCGAGACCGAGCGCTACGGGCATTACTCGATGGCGGGCGAGTCCGTCTACGACCATCCGTTCCAGTTCGGCTCAAAGCGCACCGGCCCCGATCTTGCCCGCGTAGGGGAACGCTACAGCGATGAGTGGCACCGGATTCATCTCAACAATCCGCGCGACGTCGTGCCCGAGTCCAACATGCCGGGCTTCCCATGGCTGGCCAAGACGCCTGTCGACGGCAGCCTGACGGGACGGAAGATGCGCGCGCTTCGCGTCGTCGGCGTGCCCTACACGGACGCCGATATCGCCGGGGCGGCAGCGGCTGTCGCGGGCAAGTCCGAGCAGGACGCCCTGATCGCGTACCTGCAACATCTCGGCCTCGCGTCCAAGCAATGGGAGCACTGAAATGAACTGGGGAGTTGTGAGCGGCATCGCGACACTGGTGTCGATGCTCGCCTTCATTGGCGTCGTCGCGTTCAGCTATTCAGGCCGGCGCAAAGCGGAATTCGATCGCCTGGCCCGGGTCCCGCTGGAGGAGGGTCAGCAGCCATGACGGTATTCTGGACCACCTGGATTATTGTCCTCACGCTCGGCAACGTGCTCTTTGCGCTCTGGTTGCTGTCCTCGACCGCGAGGAAAAAGCATGGCGATGCGGCGGCGGGCCCGGAGACGACCGGGCACACCTGGGACGGCGACCTCGCGGAGTACAACAATCCCCTGCCACGCTGGTGGCTCGGCATGTTCTACCTCAGCATCGTGTTCGGACTGGGGTACCTTGTGCTCTACCCGGGACTCGGCGCCTACCGCGGGACCCTCAACTGGTCGCAGGCGAATCAGTGGGCCGGCGAGATGTCGGCAGCCCGGGTCTCCGGCGACCGGATCTACGCACGCTACGCGGCGATGGACGCGTCCGCTCTGCAGCACGACCCGCAGGCCATGCAGACGGCGCGGCACCTGTTTGCGGTCAACTGCGCGCAATGCCATGGCGCGGACGGCCACGGCGCGCGGGGTTTTCCAAATCTCTCGGCGGCGAACTACCAGTGGGGCCGGGATCCGGACACCGTGATCCAGACCATCACGGAGGGGCGCGAGGCCGCCATGCCCGCCTGGGGCGAGGTGCTCGGCGACAACGGCGTCCGTCAGGTCGCCGAGTACGTGTACACGCTCTCCGGCCGCACCGGCGAGCCTGCGCTCGCCCGTGAGGGCCAGGCGCTCTTCGCCACCTATTGCGTCGCGTGCCACGGCCAAGACGGACGCGGGACCGCCGCGCTCGGTGCGCCGAACCTGACCGATACGGTCTGGCTCTATGGCGGCTCGGTCGCCTCCATTGCCGAGACGGTCACCAAGGGCCGTCAGGGGCAGATGCCGAGCCAGGGCTCGCGCCTGACGCCAATTCAGATCCGGCTGCTCGCCGCGTACGTCACGGGCCTCGCCGAGGAGAGCAATGGCCAGCAGCCCTGAGGAACCCGCGGTGGCGGCACCCCTCTCCCGCGAGCGGCGGCTCGAAGCCGTTGCGGTGGTGCTCTGGCCGTCATTTCTGATCGCCGCCGTTGAGACGATGGCGTTCTTCGCCACGTTCGACCCGCTTGCACTGTACGAGCACGCGGAGGTGCTGAGGGACGCGTTCTCGCCGCGGGTGTTTGGCTACAGCGCGGGATTTTTCTTCTTCTGGGTATTCACTACGGCGTCCAGCGCATTGACGCTTTTCCTTGCCCGCAGCAGCCGGCTCGCGCGGACGGGCATGCCATCGTGAGCCAAGCAGCCCTCGACGCACCCGCAGCCGACGCCGAGTCCTACTACGCCCGGCACGAGAAGGTATACCCGCGCGAAACGAGCGGCGTCTACACGCGGCTTCGCACCGCCGCGGTCTGCGTGCTGCTCGGCTTGTACTACCTCGTGCCGTGGCTCGACTGGGGACCGCGACAGGCGGTCCTTTTTGACCTCCCGGCGCGCAAGTTCTACCTGCTTGGCCTGGTGCTGTGGCCGCAGGACTTCATCTATCTCACCTGGCTGCTCGTCCTCGCCGGGCTGACGCTGTTTTTCGTCACGGCACTCGGCGGTCGGCTCTGGTGCGGCTATGCCTGCCCGCAGACGGTCTGGACCGAGGTTTTCGTGCAGATGGAGCGCTGGGCCGAGGGCAGCAGGGCACGCCAGATGAAGCTCGACCAGGGCCCGTGGACTGCCGAGAAAGTCGGGCGCAAGTGCCTGAAGCACGTCCTGTGGGTGAGCTTCTCGCTCTGGACCGGCCTGACCTTCGTCGGCTATTTCTCGCCGATACGCCAGCTCGTCCCCGCTGCCCTGCACTTCAGCCTCGGTGGCTGGGAACTGTTCTGGACGCTCTTCTACGGCTTTGCGACCTACGGCAACGCGGGCTTCATGCGCGAGCAGGTCTGCAAATACATGTGCCCCTATGCCCGCTTCCAGAGCGCGATGTTCGACCGCAATACACTCATCATCACGTACGACGCAGCGCGCGGCGAGCCGCGCGGCTCAAGACCCCGTAACGCGCCTGCCGCAGCGCGCGGCCAGGGCGACTGCATCGACTGTACGCTCTGTGTGCAGGTGTGCCCCACCGGAATCGACATCCGCGCCGGGCTGCAGTACGAGTGCATCGCCTGCGCCGCCTGCATCGACGCCTGCAACGGCGTCATGGACAAAGTGGGTTCACCGCGCGGCCTTATCCGCTACACCACCGAGAACGCCCTTGAGGGACGCCCCAACCGGATCGTCCGTCCCCGGGTGATCGTCTACGCCACGCTCCTGCTGATCGTGTTCGGCGCCGGCGTTACCGGGCTGGCGCTGCGCAAACCGGTTGCCCTCGACGTCATGCGCGATCGTGCCTCGCTGTACCGGGAAACCGCAGCGGGTGACATCGAGAACGTCTACAACCTGAGAATCATGAACCGCTCCGAACGCCCCCAGCGTGTGCGGCTCTCGCTGGACGACGCCAGCGGTCTGCATCTCGATCCCGCACAGCCCGATCGGTACGAGGTTCCGGCCGGTGAGGCCATGCCGCTCGCCGTGCGCGTGCAGGCGCCGGCGACCGGGGCGTCGGGCGGCCGATCGTTCGCTTTTGTCCTCGAGCTACTGGATGCCGGGGGCGTCTCGCTGCACGAGCCATCCCGCTTCATTGCACCGTAAGGAACGCGCCATGGACATTGCCGTCGACGCACCACCTCGTGACCACTGGTACCTCGCCGGTGTCTGGCCGCTCGTGTTTTTCATCCCGCTGGCCACGGTCGTTGCCGGACTGTCGACCGTATGGATCGCCAACTACCGGCCTGATCCGCTCGTCGATGGTGGCGACCGACCGGACATCGCCGCCGCACACGCGGCACCCGCCGCCGACGAGGCGGCCCGCCGGCTTGCCGTGCACGGTGACCTCTCGGTGCGGGACCGGTCACTGACGATGACACTGTCAGCGACCGGCACCCTGCCCCGGCAGCTGCGCGTGGTGCTTGCCCACCCGCAGCGGGAGACGCACGACCAGGTGGTGATCGCGGAGCGGGCGCCGGACGGCAGCTACCAGGCCAGCCTCGATACCCTCGACACGGCCGCATGGTACGTGGCGGTCACGCCTACGGACGGCCGCTGGCGCGTCGTCGGTCAGGTCGGTGGCCGCCAGCCGCACACGACGCTCGCGCCCCGCCGCTGAATCCGTGAGCCCGCCGCTGACCTGCTTCCACTGCGCTGAGCCGCTGCCCGTTCGCGGCCGGCGGCCGTCGGTTCGCGTCAACGGCGAGGAGGTGTCGTGCTGCTGCGCAGGCTGTGAGGCGGCGGCCCTCCTGATCAGCGGCGCGGGGCTCGGCGACTATTACCGCTGGCGGTCGATGCCTGCGCCGCGGCCGGCTGAGTCGGTCGGCGACCCGTACGCGCCGTTCGACCGCGACGAGGTGCTCGCTCATCAGCCGCGTACCGCCGACGGCCACGTGACCGTGCAGCTGCTGTTCGAGGGGCTGCGCTGCCCGGCCTGCGGCTGGCTGATTGAACAGCGACTCGCGCAGCTGCCCGGCGTCCGCGGCTTTCGCGTCAACCCGGCCACGGCGCGCGGCGAACTGCTGCTCAGCACCGCCGAGACGCCGCTGTCGGCGGTGCTGCGCGCAGTCGCGCAACTGGGCTACGTCGCCCACCTGCTCGGCGGCGCGGATACGCTTGGCATAGCGACCCGGGAGCGCCGCGAGGCGCTCAAGCGACTCGTCGTCGCGGGCTTTGGCATGATGCAGGTCATGATGATCGCGGTCGGCCTCTACGCCGGCGCCTTCCATGGCATCGAACCCGTGGTAAGGCAGTACTTGCGGGTCATCAGCATGATCATCGCCACACCCGTGCTCGCGTACTGCTCGTGGCCGCTCATCCGTGGCGCGCTCGCCGGACTGCGGATCGGCCAGGCGACCATGGATCTGCCCGTCACGCTCGGGCTCGCGGCCGCGTACGTGGTGAGCGTGGTCGATACGCTCACCGGGCGCGGTGAGGTGTACTTCGACTCGGCGACAATGTTCGTGTTTCTTCTGCTCCTCGGCCGCTACGTCGAGATGATTGCCCGGCATCAGGCAGGCTCGGCGACCGATGCCCTCACGCGCATTCTGCCGGTCAGTGCGCGACGCATCTGCCCGGACGGTCGTGAAGAGGACGTGCCACTGGCAGCGCTCGTGCCCGGCGATTGCGTCCGGGTCAGCGTCGGCGCCGCTCTGCCGGCCGACGGGGTGCTGGCCAGCGAGGTGGCGGAGCTCGACGAGGCACTCCTCACCGGTGAAGCCACTGCCGTCGTCCGCCGCGCGGGTGACCCGCTGATCGCGGGCTCGGTCAATGTCGGCGGGAACCTGAAGCTCACCGTAACGGCTACCGGCAGCGCCACCGTCCTCGCGGCCGTGGCGAGACTGCTCGAGCGTGCGACGTCGGACCGGCCGCGCCTTGCCCGCGTCGCAGACCGCGTTGCCGGACTTTTCCTCAGGTACTTGCTGCTGGTCGCGGGCGTGGTCGGTATCGTCTGGCTGCTCATCGATCCGTCGCGCGCGTTTGACGCCACGTTCGCCATTCTGGTCGTCGCCTGCCCGTGCGCACTGTCGCTGGCGACACCGGTGGCGGTAGCCGCGGCGACAAGCCGGCTCGCCCGGGACGGGCTGCTTATCACGCGGGCCGATGCGCTGGAGGCGCTCGCGACAGCCGACATGGCCGTGCTCGACAAGACCGGCACGCTGACCCGCGGCGCACCGGGGGTTGGCGCCGTGACTCCCCTGTCCGGTCTCGGGATCGACGGGTGCATGAGTCTCGCCGCATCCCTCGAGCAGGGCTGCGGTCACCCGCTGGCACGGTCGTTCGAGGCCGCCGCGGCGAGGCCCGTGAGCGGCCAGCGCGTCATTCCCGGATCGGGCGTCGAGGGCGCGGTCGACGGGCAGCGGCTGCGTATCGGGCGGGCGGATTTCGTCGCCGAGCTGTCGGGCCCCAGGGCCTCTGCCTCCTCCGACGAGGGCATCTACCTCGGCACCGAGGGGGAATGGCTTGCCCATTTCTCGATCGAGGATTCTCTGCTCCCGTCAGCCGCGGGCGCCGTCGCGGGGCTGCGGGCGCGCGGGCTCGGCGTGTGCATCGTGAGCGGCGACAGCGAGGGGAGCGTCCGGCGGGTGGCGCAGCTACTCGGGATCACCGCCTGCCAGAGCCGCGCAAAGCCCGCCGACAAGGTGGCCGTGGTGAACGCCCTGCGCGGCGAAGGGCACCGGGTCCTCGTCGTCGGCGACGGCATCAACGACGCGCCGGGCCTCGCTGCCGCGCACGTGTCCGTCGCCATGGGCTGCGGCTCGGCGCTCGCGCAGGCAACGGCAGATATCGTCCTCGCCGGCCATCGGCTCGACGTGCTCGCGCCGGCGATCGATACCGCACGGCGCACGCTCGCGGTCGTGCGACAGAATCTCGTCTGGGCGGCGATCTACACCGCGCTCAGCCTGCCCGCCGCGGCGCTCGGCTTCCTGCCGCCGTGGCTGGCCGCACTCGGAATGTCGATCAGCTCACTCGTGGTGGTACTGAACGCGTCGCGACTGGTGCGGCGCCCGACGAGCGGCCGCTGTCCGCGCCTGTCGCGACGCCACGCGGTCGCCAGCGCAGAGGTCTGCGCGGGATGACCATTCTCTTCGTCCTGATACCA
>CAITAM010000275.1 GCA_903890265.1 uncultured Pseudomonadota bacterium
CCGCCTGCCAGCACCGCGAGGGCGAGCACCGCCGCGAGCCCGCAGCCTAGCCATTTCCGCTTCATCACAGCCACTCCTTCCTTGAGGGCGGGTACCGCCCGGCGAATCGCGCGTTCGTGTCTCATGGCGCCTGCCCGCTCTCGAGGCGCGCCTTCAGTGCCTCGGCCTCCGCCCGCGCCGGGAACGGCCGCGCCTCCTTCAGCACCGCGTCGAGCGCCGCCCGGCCGTCGGCGGCGTGACCGGATTTCAGGTTCGCCACCGCGTAGTGGTAGCCGAGCTCGGGATTCGCGGGCTGCGCCTTGTGCGCTTCGGCGAGGTAGGTCAGCCCCTCGGCCGCCTTGTCCTGCTGCGTGAGGATCCAGCCCAGCGTATCGAGGATCGGCGCTTGCCGCTGCGAGTATTGTACGGCCTTGCGCGCCGTCTCGAGCGCGCGGGGATCGCGCGCCTCGAAGTACAGCCAGGCGAGGTTGTTGAGGAGCGGCGCCTGGGTCGGCGTCAGCGCAAGACCCGCCTCGTAGAGCGCGATGGCCTTCGGCCGGTCGTTGCGGCCGGCGTAGTAGTTGGCGAGCGTGCCCCGGGCGAGCACGTCGCCGGGGTGCAGGCCGAGCCAGCGGCTGAGCGGCCCGTCGGGGTCGGCGAGGCCCGCGACCGCGCGCGCGCGCAGGAGCCTTGCGGCCGCCGCAAACGACGGACTCGTGTCGAAGGACTTCGCGTAGCTCTGCGCCGCGAGCAGCCAGGACTCCTTGGCCTTGGCGGGCTCGTGCTGCGCGGCGGTCGCGTGCACGTCGCCCTCGAGCAGCAGCGCGCCCGCGCGCTGCTCGCGCGACTCGGATGCCGACAGGCCACCGATCTCGCGCGCCTTGTAGGTCGCATCGAGCGCGTCGCCGTACTCGCCGCGGCGGACATCGACCGCGGCCAGCGCCTTGACGGCCGGCAGCCAGCCGGGCTGCAGCGCGAGCGCCTTCTTGAAACTGTCGCGGGCTTCTTCCCAGTGCTCGTCGACCGACTGCAGCTCGCCGAGGCTCAGCCACAGGCTCGCCGACTGCGCATCGGCGGTGAGTGCGTCCTTCAGGATCCGCTCGGCCTCGGCATCGTGCCCCGCCCGTTTCTCGGCCACGGCCGACAGGATCAGGACGTCGACGCGGCGCGGCGCGGCCGCGAGCGCTTCCTTGAGCGGTGCCTGGGCTAGTTCCAGCCCCTGGGCGGCGCCCACGGGCCGTGCGAGGTAGAGGCGCGCCAGCGACAGGCGCGGCTCGACCGCCTTCGGGTCGGCAGCCCGGGCCGATTCGAGGAGCTTGACCGCGGCATCCGGGTCGTTGCGCAGCATGGCAATCGCCGCGAGTTCGATGAGCGCCTGGACGTTCTTCGGCTCGCGCTTGACCACCTCGCGCAGCGCGTGGTCGGCCTCGTCGTAGCGGTGCGCGGCGCTCTCGATGCGCCCGAGCACGAGGTAGCTCGCCACGTCCTCCGGATGGTTCTTGAGCCAGGCGAGCAGGCGGTCGCGACCGGCATCGGCATCGCCGCGCGCGGCGTGCAGCAGCGCCACCGAGCGCTGCAGGCTGGCGTCATCCGGGTACTTCGCCGCCACCGCGTCGATCTTGCCGCGCGCCACGTCCGGCGGGTCGTTGGCGGACTCGGCGAGCGCGAGCAGGAGGTCACGGCGCTCGCCGAGCTCCGAGCCACCCGGCATGGTCGACAGGATCGCGACCGCGCGGTCGCGCTTGCCATTCGTCAGGTACTGCGCGGCGATCTTGAGCTTGAGCGCCTCGCTCGCACCCGCGCCGTCGATCGCCCGACTGAAATACCCGTCCGCCTCGGTGGTCTCGCCACTCGCGGTCGCGATGCGCCCAGCGAGTGCCAGGGTCTCGCCGTCCGCGGCCGGCCCGAGGAGCGGCTCGAGGGTGCGCTTCGCGACGTCCGCCCGGTTGCCGGTGAGCTGGATCTCGGCCAGGAGCTTGCGCGCCGGCGCGTAGTCCGGGTGGTCGGCGAGCACCAGGTCGAGCGCCGACTCCGCCTGCTGCAGGTAACCCTGGGCGTAGGTGACGTAGGCGAGCAGCATCCGACCCTGCACGTCCTGCGGCGCGGCGGACACCACGCTCTGCGCGTAGCGCGCGGCGTCGTCCAGGCGGTGCTCACCGAGCGCGAGCCGGGCCTGCAGCAGGCGGGTCGCCACGACGTGCGGCGCGCCCTTGACGAGGCTCGCGACCGCGGCGTCCGCGTCCTTGTAACGCGCCTGCGACAGGGCGATCTCGGCGACGTTGGCGGTGGCGAGCAGCCAGGTCATCGACTCGCCGGTCGGCGAGCTGAGCGAGGCCGCGCGCTTCAGCGACTCCTCGGCGTCCTTGATCTGCCCGGTGGCGCGCAGCGCCTGGCCGAGCGACAGCGCAAGGCGCGCCGAGTTCGGCGCCCGCGCGGCGGACTGGCGCAGGAACGTGACCGCACCGTCGCGGTCGCCGCTCGCGAACAGCGCCTGGGCGAGTCCGGTAATCCCGTCGATGTCCGAGGGATCGAGCTCGAGCGCGCGGCGAAACGCCGCGATCGCCGGCTGCGGCCGGTTAAGACCGAGGTCCGCCAGCCCCTCGTAGCGGCGGCGCAGTGCTTCCGGCACGTCGGCCGGGGCTGCGGCGACCGACCGCGCGAGGCCGTCGAAATCGTTGCGGGCGCGGAGGTAGGCCCACTCGCGCGGCAGGAGCTCGGCGTTCGCGGCGCCGTTGCCGCGCACCTTGTCGAGCTGCTCGCCGACGGTCTCGAGATCGTTCTGCGCGAGGGCGGCATCGATCAGGAGGAAGCGCGCCGCCGGCAGCGACGGGTCCTTCTCGATCGCGTGCTTGGCGTAGGTGATCGCCGACTGGGCGTTGCCGGCGGTGAGCGCCGCGCGCCCGGCG
This sequence comes from uncultured Pseudomonadota bacterium, assembly GCA_903890265.1. Taxonomy (GTDB): domain Bacteria; phylum Pseudomonadota; class Gammaproteobacteria; order Steroidobacterales; family Steroidobacteraceae; genus CAIKMS01. The sequence goes on from CAITAM010000275.1 coordinate 2,886, forward strand.
CTGACGAGCCCGGACGGCCCGCGCAGCGCGTCGCAGCCCGCCAGCAGGCCGGCGAGCAGGCCGGCGGCCGCGAAGCCCGCCAGCCACCGCGTGCTACCCGGCGCCCGCCGCGTCACGCCACGAGGTCCTGTGCTGTCCGTTTGCCGTCCCATCCGCTCGCTCCCGGGCTTGTCAGCGGCCCGCCTCGTGCGGGCCGCACCGTCCGTCTCGTGGCCTGTCGTGGCCCGCGTCCCGCGCCCGTTCACGGGTCGCGCTGACTTAACAGTATGGCGGCGAACCGGGTCAGGTCACCCGCAGCCACGTCACAATCGGGCGTGCACGCCGACTCGAGGGCAAAAAGCCTCGAATGGGTCACAGCCGTGAAGGCCTGGCCCGCCAGCCACAGGCGCGCCGTCGCGGCGGACGCCGTCGCCCGGCCGCCCACCACGTACCAGTCGAGGATGACCGCCCGCCCGCCGTCGGGGCGGCGCACCGTCACGAGCTCGACCTCGGCGCCGTCCGGCAGGCGACGGCGGCCGCGCGATTCCTCGCGCCAACCCGCCGGCACGACCGAGCTGTCGTAGCCGATCAGTTTTTCGCCGAGCCGCTGCCGCCCGTAGGCCACCTGGTAGAGGCCGACCCGGCCGTGCGGCCCCTGGTAGGTCGCGAGGCGCTCGCCGCTGGCCCCCGGAAAGACGGGCCGGAAATCCGTGTCACCGATGAGTGGACCGGCAAAGCCGCCGGCCGTGCCCGGCTCGACGAACACCGGCGCCGGCAGCGCCTCGAGCGCGCGCGCCTGCCGCTCGCCCCAGCCGAGCACGGCCGCGAGCAGCGCGGTGCCCACAACGAGGGCGGAGGTCCCGGCCATCCCGGGCGGCCGGCGCGGCGGGGCCGCCGG
>CAITAM010000276.1 GCA_903890265.1 uncultured Pseudomonadota bacterium
AACGCCGGCGCCGTCAGGCGACCGGCAGCCGCGGATCGAACAGGCGTCCGTGTTCGACAATAGCAAAGCGGTCCGTCATGCCGGCGATGTAGTCTGCCACCGCGCGCGCCTTGCCCGAGTTACCGTCGCGCTCGGCGCCGGCCAGCGCCGCGTCCCGGTGTTCGACCGGCAGCAGGCGGACGTCGTCGAAATAGGCCGCGAACAGCTCGCGTATCACCCGGCTGGCCTTGCGCGTCATGCGCAGCACCCGGAAATGGCGGTACAGGTGGTCCATCAGGAAGCGCTTGAGGGCCTGGTGCTCGGCCGCCACGTCCGGACTGAAACCCACGAGCGGTGCCGGCGCCGCGCGAACCTCGGCCGCATCGGCCGGCCTCGCCTCGTCGAGCCGTGCCTGCGTCGAGACGATGAGATCGGTGACGAGCTCGTTGATCATCCGCCGGATCATCTCGTGCACCAGCCGCCGCTCGGGCAGGTTCGGAAACCGGCTCACCACGACCGCATGATGGCGCGCACACAGCGGCACGGTCAGCAGCTCCTCGACCGAGATCAGCCCTGCCCGGACGCCGTCGTCAACGTCGTGGTTGTTGTAGGCGATCTCGTCGGCGACGTTGGCGATCTGCGCCTCAAGCGAGGGCTGGCGCCGCTCGAGAAAGCGTCGGCCGAGCTCGCCGAGCGTGGCGGCGTTGCGCGCCGAGCAGTGCTTGAGGATTCCCTCGCGGCACTCAAAGGTCAGGTTCAGGCCCGGAAATTCCGCGTACCGCTCCTCGAGTTCGTCGACCACCCGGAGCGACTGCAGGTTGTGCTCAAAGCCCCCGAAGTCACGCATGCAGGCGTTCAGCGCATCCTGGCCTGCGTGACCGAACGGCGTATGGCCGAGATCGTGGGCGAGGCAGATCGCCTCCGACAGCGGCTCGTTCAGCCTGAGCCTGCGTGCAACCGAGCGGCCGATCTGCGCCACCTCGAGCGAGTGGGTGAGGCGCGTGCGGTAGAGATCCCCCTCGTGGTTAACGAACACCTGCGTCTTGTAGACCAGGCGGCGAAAAGCCGTGCAGTGCACGATCCGGTCACGGTCGCGTTCGTACTCCCCGCGGTAGCCCGGACCCGGCTCCGCGAAACGCCGCCCCTGGCTGCGGGACTCCAGACTCGCGTAGGGGACAAGCCCCTCGTCGGCGCGGTTCTCGGTCATGCGAGGCGCGCCGTGAGCGTCGCGAGCACGTCGGCCTCGGTGACGTCCCGGCGCAGCGCGGCGCGGCCGAGCGCCTCCAGCACCACGAGCGTCACGCGCCCGTCGGCCACCTTCTTGTCCATCTGCATCAGCCGCCAGAGTTCCCCGGCCGGCACCGCCGGCGGCCGGCGCGGCAGGCCCGCCGCACCGAGCAGGGCATCCACCCGGTCCACGGCCACCCCGTCGACGAGGCCGAGGCGCGCCGACAGGTCCGTGGCGAGCAGCAGCCCCACGGCCACCGCCTCACCGTGCAGCCAGCCCTCGTAACCGACCGCCGTTTCGACCGCATGGCCGAACGTGTGGCCGAGATTCAGCAGCGCGCGACGGCCACTGGTCTCGCGCTCGTCGGCGGCCACCACCTCGGCCTTGATCTCGCAGGAGCGACGGATGGCGTGCTCCAGTGCCTCGGGGTCGCGGGCCAGGAGGTCTGCCATGCGGGCCTCGAGCCAGGCAAAGAAGCGGGCGTCCTCGAGCATGCCGTACTTGATGATTTCGGCGATTCCGGCCCGGAACTCGCGATCCGGCAGCGTGGCGAGCGTGTCCGTGTCGGCGTAGACGGCGGACGGCTGGTGGAAGGCGCCGATCAGGTTCTTGCCGCCCGGGTGATTGACGCCGGTCTTGCCACCCACCGACGAATCGACCTGGGACAGGAGCGTGGTCGGGATCTGCACGCAGGCGATGCCGCGCTGGTAGCAGGCGGCCGAAAATCCCGCGAGGTCACCGATGACTCCGCCGCCAAGGGCAATGACCGCCCCGTCGCGGTGGACGGCGCCTGCGACGAGCGCATCCAGCACCGTGCCGAACGTTGCCAGCGTCTTGTATTGCTCGCCATCCGGCAGGATGCAGTCGACCACCCGCCGGCCGGCGAGGGATTGCTTCAGCCGGTCAAGGTAGAGGGGGGCGACCGTCGCGTTACTGACGATACACAGCCCGCCGCGCGGCAGGTGTGCGGTGAGCCGTTCACGATCGTCGAGCAGGCCCCGTCCGACGTAAATCGGGTAGCTGCGTTCGCCAAGTGCGATGGTGAGCGGCTGCATAGGTCCCTGGATCCGGGTGGTGACCCCGTATTCTAGGGACTATTGGCCGATCGCGCTCCCCAAGGGGCCACCGTGAAGTGCCCGTGGGGCGCCCGTGGAGCGCCACTTGGGCGACCGGGCGACCGGGACGGGCAGCGCGACCCGGACGACGGCCCGACCGGACCGGCAGAGCGGACCGGCGGCCCCGGGCTCAGCCGAGCCGAACCGCCGACGCAGCCGCTGACTCGGCCGCCGCCCCACCCGCCGACTCACAGGCCACGCCGCCCTGCTCCTCGTGGTGGGCGATGGCGTAGCGCAGGAGCACGTCCGTGGTGTCGAGGCCGAGCTTTTCGCAGATGGCCCGCTTGTGCGAGTCGACGGTCTTCGGCGCGCAGCCGAGCGCGTCGGCGATCTCGCGCGTGCTGTGGGCCCGGCCGATGAGCCCCAGAACCTCGCGCTCGCGCGGCGTCAGCCGCTCGGTGTCGGCACGCATGGCGGCGTTGAGCGCGCTGCCGCGCGTTTCCCGGCCCTTGGCGAGTCGCTTCACCAGCCGCTCGGTGGCCGCGCCGCTCAACGCCACGCGGCCGGCCAGCACGCTGCGAAGGGCCGTGAGAATCTCGGCCGGCGGACAGGATTTGTTCAGGAACCCGCGGGCGCCGAGGGCGAGCAGTTCGGTCGCGTACAGCGCTTCCTCGAGCATCGACAGCACGAGCACCGGCGGCGGGTTCGGGCGCTGCGCCAGACGCTTGAGGAGTTCGCGGCCGTCCTCCCGTGACAGCGTCAGGTCGAGGATGACGACGTCCGGTTCGTAGGTCAGGATCGCCCGCTCGGCCTCGTCAATGGTCGCCGCCTCGGCGCAGGTCTTCAGGTCCGGCTGAGCGTCGATCAGCTCGAGCAGCGCGCCACGAACCAGCGCGTGGTCATCGACGATCAGAACCCGCGCGCGGTGCTCGCCGTCAGGGGTCGAAGGGTTTGGCTCGGTGGCAGGATCCATGGGCACCATCCCTAAGGGGAATGGTGCCCAGCTTGCGCGCCCACGGCTGTCCCGTGCAATGGGACTTTCCCCTATCGCTGCTCCGTGAAAGCCGTATTTTCATGTGGATTTGCGAGTTCGTCGGCCGGCGCATCCGCCACCGCGACGGCGCCTTCCTGCGGCGCAGCATGACCAGGCGCCACCGCCGCCACGATGGCCTCGGCCACCGCGGGCACGCGCCGGCCGTCCGTGCCGATCACGAAGTTGGCAATCCCCACGTAGAGCGGCTCGCGCTCGGCCATCAGTTCGGTCAGGCGGGTGCGCGGATCGGCGGTGTTCAGGAGCGGCCGGTGACGGCCGATTCGCGTGCGCTCGACCTGCCGGTCGATCGACGCCTCGAGGTACACGACGAAGCCGCGCGCCGCGAGGAGCTCGCGGCTGGCGGCGGAGAGGATCGCGCCGCCGCCGGTGGCAAGGACCACGTTGTCCTGCAGCGTGAGGTCGGCAATGACGTCGCGCTCCCGGGCGCGGAATCCCTCCTCGCCTTCCTTCTCGAAGATGAACGGAATGTCGACGCCGGTACGGGCCTCGATCTCGGCATCCGAATCAATGAACCGGAGGTCGAGCAGGCGGGCGACCGCCCGGCCAACCGCCGTCTTGCCGGAGCCCATGGGTCCAATGAGGAATATTCGCATTCCCCAATGCTAGCCCAATTCAGCGCGGAGAAGTCCGCGCTGTGCGCGAAGGCGCCGGCGTGGTCCTAGTAAGTCACCGGGATGGGGACCGTCGTGACATTGTTCTTCGGCGTCGTGATCGTCAGCGTGACCGACCCCAGCGCTGCCGTGCCCGTGGTGTCCGTCGCCGTGAAGACGAATTCCTTGCCGGGTGACGTCTGGCCGACCGGCAGCGACTTCGGCACGCCGTAATACCCGGCATCGCAGCCCCAGGTCTGCGCTGCACTCACGGTGACACCGGTCGGCGGGTTGGTGAGCGCAACGATGGTCTTGCCCGGCATGGCGTTGCCGTTGCGGTCCGAGATGAAGACGCGGATCGCGCCGCCGCCCGGATTGGTAGCGCCGTTGCCCAGGTCAATCGGGCCCGTGGCCTGACCGTAGTAGGACACGGTAGCGAAGCTGCCGGACATCACGATGATGCCCTGGCTGCCGACGAAGGTCGCGCTGTTCGCTTTGCCGTTGCACAAGGTGGGCAGGGTCGACGGGCTCGGGCCACCGCACAGCAAGCCCACGTAATTCGCGGTGTCTGCCTGGCGCGTCGAGTTGTTGCTGATGTTGAAGTACTGCTCGCCGACGTCGTAAACGCCGTTCTCGTTGCCATCGAGGTACGGGTCGCCGGCCGACGTGTCGTGGGTGCCGTTACCCACCGCTCCGGTCATCGTGAGCGGCGTGATCGGGTCGTCGCCGGGGGTCGCGACCGACAGCGGCGCGCCGACGAAATAGCCGAGGCCGTACTGGTCAGTGAAGTGCTTTTCGCCAACCGCGATCGCAACGACCGCGGCGCGGCCGGCACCGTAGGAGCCGTGCGCGTCCGGCCGCGGCGCCTGGCTGTTCCAGTTGACACTGCACAGGCCACTTTCGGTGGTTGTGGTCGAGGTCAGGCACTGGCTGCCGATACGGCCGCCGGTCGTCGCGAAATTAACCGGCGTATTGTCCGGCACGGGGTTACTGAACCGGTCCGCCATGCGCATCGTGACCGCGACGATCTCGCCGTCGTAATCCAGGGCCTCGGGGCTCTGGCAGCTGACCGAGAGCGAGACGCGCGTGGCGTCGGGGATCCCGGTCGTCACCGTGAGCGAGTTGCTGTTCGCCGCCACGACGCCGGACGCGGTGCTGGTGGTCGCGGTCACGACGACCGACTGGGCGCGCGTACCGGCCTGCACCGTGATGCTCGCCTTGCCGTCGATGCCGGTCGTCGCCGGAGTGGTGCCGACGAGCGCGACGCCACCCAGCGTGGTCGACAGGCTGAAGTTGACGGTGGCGCCGGCCACCGGACCGCCGGCGGCCGTCACGACCTGGAACGTCACGACCGAGCTCGACGGCTGGCCGGTGCCCTGAAGGCCAATGTTGGTGGGCGCGGCCGAGAGAAAGACGATCGAGTTCGCGTGCGCCTGGGCGAGGGCAATGGTCGCCTTGGCGGTCTTGTTGGTGACGAGGCTGCCGCCGGCCGTGATCGTCGCCGTCACCGTGTCCTGCGTCAGATTGCAGCCGCCGGCCGACGTGTAGGTCGCCGAAAGGCTGCCCGTCGAGTTCGTCGCCGACGAGGGCGTGATCGTGACCGTGCCGGTGGGGCACAGCGACGTGAAATTGATCGTGGCGGCGTCCGTGGTGGGCGCGCCAGTCGAGGTCACGACAAACTCTAGGGCGAGCTGCGTGCTGCCGCCGGCCGCGAGCTGGGTTCCGGAGGTCAGACCGGGCGTACCGATGACACCGGACTGGAACGTGCCATTGACGGTCGCGCCCATCGACTCGGCGAGACCGGTGCCTCCGCCACTGCTACTGCTGCTGCTACTGCTGCTGCTCGAGCCGCAGTTGGAGGTGCACTGGAACGAGCCACTGCCGCCACCGCACCCCGCCAGAAGTAGCGAAAAGAGCGACACCACGGCTAACACTTTAAGCACTCGCATCCTGCCTCCTGCCTCGACTCATTACCTGCGCGCCGCTCCGGGCGCTGCTTAGTAGATATTCGACCCTTCTTTCAGGATCTTCGGCGTGACGAAGATCAGGATTTCATCTTTATTGTTAACCCGCTTGGCGTCCTTGAAGAGGTGCCCGAGTATGGGAATGTCGCCCAGGATCGGCACTTTCGTGTCGGTTGCCTGGCGCGTGGTCTCGAGGATGCCGCCGAGCACGACGGTCTGGCCGTCGTTGACGAGCACCTGCGTCACGATCGAGCGCGTGTCGATCGACGGCACCTGGCCGCCGTTCGCGCTCTGTACCAGCTGACCGACGCTGTCCTTGGACACCGTCAGGTCCATGATGATCCGGTTATCGGGCGTGATCAGCGGTTTCACCTTAAGCGACAGCACCGCTTTCTTGAACTGGGTGGTCGTGGCACCGCTGGAGGACGCTTCCTGGTAGGGGATCTCAGTACCCTGCTCGATGGTCGCTTCCTTCTGGTTCGCGGTGATCACGCGCGGCGCCGAGACGATCTCACCACGGTCTTCCGCCTGCGCGGCCGAGAGCTCGAGGTCGATCAGGTAGTCGCCCTTCAGGATGGACATCGCGATCGTGCCCGCCGGATTCGCGACCGGCAGGTTCACGTTGTACCGGTCGGTGTAGTTTGGCGTGTTCGAGGTGATGGGCGAGGTGGGCACCTGCACCGGGAACGGCCCCTTGCCCGCGGCCAGGTTCGTGAGCGCGGAGCTGACGATGGAGTTCGTGGTCTGGCCGCTGCCGGCCACCGAGATGAGGCCGTTGTTGCCCTGGGTGCCCACGTAGGTGGTGCCGAACCGGGCGCCGAGCTCGCGCGAGAAGTCGTCGGTGACGATGACGATGCGCGACTCGATGAGCACCTGGCGCACCGGCACGTCGAGCGTCGCGACGAGCTTGCGGATATCGGCCAGCCGGTCCGCCGTATCCTGGACGAGCAGCGTGTTGGTGCGCTCGTCGATCGAGACCGTGCCGCGCTGCGACAGCAGGGAGTTGTTGCCGCCGCCGGACAGACCGGCGGAACCGCCGGTCGAGGCCACGGCGCGACCACGGATCAGCGCCTGCAGGTCAGCCGCCTTGGCGTAGTTGACCTGCAGGTACTCGGTCCGCAGTGGCGCGAGTTCCTCGACGTCCTTCTTGGCCTGCAGCTCGGCCTTCTCGCGGTTCGAGAGCTCGTCCGACAGGCCCACCAGGATCACGTTATCCCGGCGGCGCATGCCAAGGCCCTTGGTGCGGAGCACGATGTCGAGCGCCTGATCCCAGGGCACGTTCTGCAGTCGCAGCGTCAGGCTGCCCTGCACGCTGTCGCTCACCACGATGTTCTGGCCGCTGGTGTCCGCGAGGAGCTGCAGCACCGCGCGAACGTCAATGTCCTGGAAGTTGAGGGTGAGGCGCTCACCCGAGTATTCGCGACGCTCGTCGCCGGTGGCGCTCTTGGCACCGGTGGTCTTGCGCACCTCGATGACGTACTGGTTGTTGGACTGGTAGGCGAGCTGGTCGAAGTCACCGTTGGCCGCGATCACGAGCCGCGAGCTGCCGTCGACCCTCAGGGCGTCGAAGTGCGTGACCGGTGTGGCGAAGTCGACGACGTCGTAGCGCTTGACGAGTCCGGTATCGATCTGGGCGCCGACGAAGTCGACGACGATCGAGGAGCCCTCCTGGCGGAGGTTAACCGGGGTGCGCGGATCGCTGAGCCCGACGATGACCCGACCCGTGCCGTCGGCGGCACGGCGGAAGTCGACCGAGGCGACGCGCCGGCTGGCGGGCGGGGCGACGGCCCGCACCGGCACGGCCGGCGTCGCCGGTGCCGTCTCGGCTACGGCCGCCGCGGCCGGTGCCGCCTGCGCGCCGGCGCCCGGCGTCGCACCGGCCGGTACCTTGCCGATGGTGACGACGATGGTGTTGCCGTTGACGCGCACGTCGTACGGCGCCGGCGCATCGAGATTGACGACGACGCGGCTGCGGCCGCTCGCCTCGCCGGAGACGACGCTGTCGACGCCGGCGGACTTGACGTCCACGCGCCGGCTGGCGAGGGCAAGCCCAACGCCCGGCAGGTCAATCGACAACCGCGCCGGCTTGTCGATGGTGAAGGCCAGTGGCTGTGGTGCGAGATCGGTCGTGTGCAGCGTCAGCTGGATCTGCTGGCCGGGCAGCGTCGCCACGTCGATGTTGTCGAGTTTGTTTGCGCTCTGGGCCGTCGCGAGCGGGGCCGCGAACAGGAGGGTGGCGAACGCAAGCCAGCCGAGCGCACGTGGGCGCCGACGCTGCGTGCGAGACCAAGGGCCGAGGTAGACGTTCATTCCCTATACTCCCAGTGACACGGCCAGTCCCGGTCCGGTGCCGGCTGCCTCTCGTCCTTCGCTGCCGCGGGCCGCGACGCGGCCCGCCTCCGTTGCCTAGCCGCCGTCGTCAGTTATTCAGCGTCAGCGCCGCCGTACGTTCGGTGTAGCCGCCGAGTCCGTCCGGCGCAATTTCCAGTACCGTAATCTTCGAATCGGAAATCGAGGTTACCTTGCCGTCGCTCTGGCCGATGAAATTTCCCGGCAGCACGCGATGCACGAGGCCGTCCTTCGTCTGCACGAGGCCAAAGGTCTTGCCGCCCTGGCGCAGGGTACCGACCATCCGCAGCGTATCGAGCGAGAATCCTTCGAGGAACTCCCGGTTGCGGCCCCGGTCAGGACGCGGTCCCGTGGCCGCCGTCGCGGACTGCACGCTCGGCTGGAACGGTGAACGGACTCCCGCCGGATCGTAGACGAAGGACTCGTAGGGCTTCAGCTCCGGCAGCGGATCGATCCGCCCGCCCGGACGCTTACGCTTGTCGGCGAGTTCGACCTTGAGATCGGACAGCCCGTCGCCGCAACCGCCGAGGCCGGCGAGGAACGCGACGCCGACGACGAGCAGCACGGCGCGCATCAGGTGAGCCTGGCGGGACTGCACGGCGCTCATTTCGGCCCACCCGGCGGCGGGGCTGGCGCACCCGGCTTGTTCTGCGCTTTCGCCTTGGCTGCCACGGCCGCCTCCTCTGCCTCGTCGAGGTAGCGATAGGTCTTGGCCGTGACCTGCAGTGTCAGCTGGTCCGGACTCTGGTCCTTGGCATCCGGGACGATCGTGATGTCGTGCAGCGTCACGATTCGCGGCAGGGCGGCAATGCCGCTCACGAAGGTACCGAACTGGTGGTAGGAGCCCGTCAGCCGGATCGCAATCGGCAGCTCGGCATAGAAATCGCGCCTCACCTCGGTGCCGGGCTGGAAGAGCTTCTCCTGAAGGCCGGCGGCGAGGCCGACTTGGGAAATGTCGACGAGGAGGTTAGGCACTTCGGTGCGGCCGGGCAGCTGGCGCAGCATGGCGCCGAACGAGCGCTCCATGTCCTTCAGCTGGGCCTTGTAGGCGTCGAGATTGGCCGCCTTGCGCTGCTTGTCATCAAAGGAGCGCATCAGGGTCTGTTCGGTCTTTTCGGCTTCCCGCAGCGCCGGCAGCTGATTGCTGATCGGGAAGAGGTAGATGAAGACCGCCGTCAGCACGAAAAACATCACGGCGATCGCCATGATGCGGATGGAAGCCGGCCAGCGGCCGACGTCTTTCGGATCCAGGTCCTTCAGTTCGGCAAGGAAGTTCATGGCGAGGCCCCCGCGCCGGCGGACGGTGCCTTCGGCCCGCGCTTGGCCTTGACGTCATCGTCCGGGGTCAGGCTGCGCTGGGTGGCGTAGATCGTGAACTCCGCACCCTGCTTCGCGCCCTTGAGCGTCTCGATGACCTGCAGCTGCGGCTCGGCGAGCCACGGGGACGACTCGATGTTCTTCATGAAGGTCGACACGCGGGTAGAACTCTGCGCGACGCCCTTGAGCTCGATGCGCCGGTCGGTCTGCTTGACGTTGGTGAGGTACACGCCATCCGGGATCTGCCGCGCAATCTGGTCAAACACATGGACGACTTCGGGCCGGCTGCGCTGCAGCCGCTCGATGATGCCCATGCGGGCGAGCGTGCGCTGCTTCTGCGCATCGAGGCTGTCGATGTCGGCGATCTGTTTCTCGAGCTCGCCGATCTCCTTGGTCAGGAGATCGTTGCGCTCCTTCTGATGTTCGATCGCGGCGTTGAAGAAGATACCGGTCACGACCGTGACGAGTGCTGCCATCATCGCCGCGCCAATGGCTGCAAGGCCAAACTCGCGCCGCTTGTTGGCCCGGTCGCGCTGACGGTGTGGAAGTAGATTAATCCGTGGCATCAGTCGAAGCTCCGCAGCGCGAGGCCACAGGCGGTGAGAAGCGCCGTGGCGTCTTTCTTCACACCCATGGCCTTCGCCTTGGACGACAGCTGCATCTGGCCAAGCGGATCGCCACGTTCGGCAGAAATACCCACCCGGCTCGCGATCACTTCGGCGACTCCCGGTATGTTCGCGCAGCCGCCGCAGATCAGAAGCTGCTCGGGCTGCTCGCGGCCGCTGCCGGAAGCGAGGTAGAACTGCAGGCTTCGGCTGACCTGCTGGGTCATGTCATCGATGAAAGGATCGAGGACCTCGGGCTGGTAGTTCGACGGCAGGCCGCCTTCCTTCTTGGCACGGCCCGCCTCTTCCATCGACAGTCCGTAGGTGCGCATGACCTCTTCGGTCAGCTGCTGGCCGCCGAAGGCAAAGTCGCGTGTGTAGATCACCCGGAGGTTACTGAGGACGCTGAAGGTGGTGGCGCTCGCGCCGAAATCGGCCACGGCCACGACACGCGATACGCCACCCTCCGGCATCTGGTGCGTCATCAGCTGGCAGGCATTCTCGAGGGCGAAAGCCTCGACATCCACGATGTGCGCGGTCAGCCCGGCGGCGGAGACCGCGGCCTGCCGCTGGTCGACATTCTCGGTCCGGGTCGCGACCAGGAGCACGTCATTCATTTCCGGGTCCTTCTCGGACGGACCCATGATCTCGAAGTCGTAGCTCACCTCTTCCATCGGGAAGGGGATGTACTGGTCGGCCTGCAGCTCGACCTGCGCCTCCAGGTCGCGCACCGACAGACTGCGCGGCATCTGGATGACCTTGGTGATCGCGGCATCGCCCGAGATCGCGATCGCCACTTCCTTCGATTTCGCGCCGGCACGCTTGACCGCGCGCTTGATGGCTTCGCCGACCGCGTCGGCGTCGACGATCGCCTTTTCGTTGATCGCCCCGTGCGGGGTGGGCTCGGCGGCGTAGGCCTCCAGCCGGTAGCGGCCGCCGGAAAGCCCGAGCTCGACCAGCTTGATGCTGGAGGTCGTGATGTCCAAGCCGATCAGGGGCCTTGCCTTGCGGCGGAAGGGGACCAGATTCGACATCGACAGCTTCGGCAGCGTAAGTTTCATATTTCTCGATTAATCAACAATTTACGAGAACCGATGCCGTTTGACATGAAGAGATTGAGTTAAATATATAGCAATAAACTGTTAAATAGAATGCGAGCGTCGGTCGACGAGCCGGCCAAGGACCGCCCGCAACGGCAGCATCGGAGCGTCACTGACCAGGATCACGGGGGCAGTCATACCAATCCTCGGCACGGGGTACGGCGAACTGGAGCGACGACCACCGCGGATTGGGACGCCGGACGACGGAATGCCGTCCGCAAGGAGGAGAGAGACTCCTCCCGGCAACCCCGCTGTCGTGGAGCCGCGAATCGCGGGTCCCGTAGACCGGTGGCTTTGCGTCCCCGCCTTTCGGAGGGTTTGCCCTTTAACGATTCCTACTATGCATAATCCGTCCCGCACTGGCAATTAGCCCGGATCCCATTCTGTGACGCAGTTCATGTTTCGAGTCCTTGCCCTGCTCTCGGCGCTCGCCCTCGTCGTGCTCACGGCGATCGTGCTCGCCCCGATCGGCGCCTACTACTACCTCGCACCGACCCTGCCGGATGTCGCGACGCTGAAAGACGTGCGGCTGCAGGTGCCACTGCGCATCTACACGCGTGACGGGCGGCTCATCGCACAGATTGGCGAGCAGCGGCGGGTACCGGTTACCTACGAGCAGATCCCGAAGCCACTGATCGAGGCTTTCCTCGCCGCCGAGGACGATCATTTCTTCACGCACGCGGGTGTCGATCTCAGCGGACTGCTGCGCGCCGTCTACGTCAGCGCGGTGAGCCACGAGGCGAAGCAGGGCGGCAGCACCATCACGATGCAGCTCGCCCGCAACATGTTCCTGACGCCGGAGAAGCAGATCCGGCGCAAGCTGCGCGAGATATTCCTTGCGCGCCGGATCGAGACGACCTTCTCGAAAGAGGAAATCCTTACCCTGTACCTGAACAAGATTTTTCTCGGCAACCGCTCCTACGGCGTCGCCGCGGCCGCGGAAGTCTACTTCGGCAAGCCGCTCGCCGAACTCAGCCTCGCGGAAGCCGCGACCATCGCCGGCCTGCCGAAGGCGCCCTCGACCATCAACCCGATCGCAAGCCCCGAGCGTGCCACGCAGCGTCGTGCCTACGTGCTGCGGCGGATGCTGGATGCGGGGTATATCACGCAGTCAGAGCACGATGCCGCAGCCCGGGTCCCGATGGAATCGCAGGAACACGGGCCGCGGGTCGAGGTCGACGCGCCTTACGTGGCCGAGATGGTGCGTGCCGAGGTGCTGGAGCGCTTCGGTGAACAGGCGTACTCGGCGGGCTATCGCGTCACGACCAGCATCGACAGCCGGTTGCAGCGCTCGGCGGACTGGTCGCTCAGGGCGACGCTCCTCGAGTACGACCGGCGCCACGGCTATCGCGGTCCGGTGGCACACGTGGCGCCCGACGCCGACAGTGCCAGCGCGGCGGTCGATGCGCGGCCCACGATCGGCGGCCTCGTACCGGCACTCGTGACGAAGGTGACCGCGGCAGAGGCCACGGTGCGCACGCACGCGGGCCCGCTGCGCGTGCCGTTCGAGGGCGGCATCGCCTGGGCGCGCCCCGGCGACGACAAGGGCGGACTTGGCGCCGCGCCGCGCGATGCGACCGCGGTGCTGCGCGCTGGCGACATCGTGTACGTGCTGCCGACCGGAGCGGGCGATGCGCTCCTCAGTCAGGTACCGCTGATCCAGGGGGCGTTCGTGTCCCTCGACCCGGTCGACGGGGCGATCACCTCGCTGGTCGGCGGCTTCGACTTCTACCAGAGCAAGTTCAACCGGGCCGCGCAGGCGAAGCGGCAGCCCGGCTCGTCGTTCAAGCCGTTCATCTATTCGGGCGCGCTTGAGCGCGGCTTCACCGCCGCGAGCGTGATCCTCGACGCGCCGATCGTACTGGATGGCGGCGCCGGCACCGACAGCTGGCGGCCATCGAACGACTCCAAGAGCTTCTCGGGCCCGACGCGCATGCGCGACGGCCTCGCGCGCTCGCGCAACCTTGTCTCGATCCGCATCCTTCGCTCGGTTGGCGTCGACTACGCGATCGACTACGCCACCCGCTTCGGCTTCGAGGCCGCGGAACTGCCGCGTAACCTGACTCTTGCGCTCGGCACCGCACAGCTCACGCCGCTGCAGATGGCCTCGGCGTACAGCGTGTTCGCCAACGGCGGCTACCGGGTCCGCCCGTACCTCATCGATCGCATCACGGACGCCGAGGGCGGCACGGTCTATGAATCGAGCCCGGCCGTCGCCTGCACGGAGTGTCGCACTGACGTGGTCGAGGGCGAGACGGGGCCGACGGGTGGCGCCGAGGGCACGGTCACCCGCCGCACCCCGCTTGCCGGCCCGAGCGGGCTCGACGACAAGCACCTCGCGACCCAGGCCATCAGCGCCGCCAACGCCTTCATCATGACCGACATGATGAAGGACGTGATTCGCCGCGGCACCGCGCGCCGGGCGCTGGTGCTGAAACGTGATGACATCGCCGGCAAGACCGGCACCACGAACGACCGGCGTGACACCTGGTTCTCGGGCTTCAACGCCGGCATCGTCGCCACCGCGTGGGTGGGCTTTGACCAGGAGCGCTCGCTCGGCGCCAACGAGGAAGGCGGGCACACGGCGCTGCCGATGTGGGTGTACTTCATGAGCGAGGCGATGCGCGGCCAGGGCGAGCGTCAGCTACGCCAGCCCGATGGCGTGGTCAGCGCGCGCATCTCGCCGCTGAGCGGCCAGCTGGCCGGCGTTGGCGACCCGTCCGCGGTCTTCGAGTTCTTCCTCAAGGATCACCTGCCGGGCGACGGGGCCGGTGGTGACAGCGACAGGTCCGGGGAGGCGGTAAGCCAGCACCCGCAGAGTGAGGACGGCATCTTCTAAAAACTTCATGTGCTACATTCGAAGTGCGCTCTAGAGGAGGAGACTCCCGTGACCAGACCCCGAGCGATACGCGGTGACGATGTCCGCCGTGCGCTGGCCCAGGAGGCGGCGCGCATCATGGCCGAGCATGGCGTCGACGACTACGGCTTCGCCAAGCGCAAGGCAGCCGAGCGGCTCGGCGTCGGCGAACACGCGGTGCTGCCGAAGAACTCCGAGGTCGAGGCGGCACTGGTCGAGTACCAGCGCCTGTTCGCACCCGAAACCCATGCCCACTCCCTCGCCAGCCAGCGCCACGTCGCCCTCGAGGCGATGCGGATCCTCGAGCCCTTCGAGCCGCGCCTGGTCGGCGCCGTGCTCGCCGGCACCGCGACCGAGCACCAGGAAATCCTGCTGCACGTCTTCTCCGACTCGCCGGAAGCGGTGACGTTCCTGTTGATGGATGCCGGTGTTCACTACCGGATCGGCGCGCGCAAGGTGAAGCTCAACGCGGATCGTACCGAGCACTACCCCTCGGTCGAGTTCACGGTCGACGGCTACGACGTGGAGGCGACGGTGTTTCCGACGGACGGCATACGGCAGGCGCCCCTGTCGCCAACGGACGGCAAGCCGATGCGCCGCATGGGCACGTTCGACCTCGAGATGCTGCTCGGCGCCGGGGCCTGACGGCCCTAGCCCTACGCCTAGCCCTGGCCCTGGCGTCGGCCGCTCAGCGGCCGGCGATCTCGATGTAGTTGCGCTCCACCGGGCCGGTGTAGAGCTGGCGCGGTCGGCCGATCTTCATGCCCGGGTCGCCGATCATTTCCTGCCAGTGGGCAACCCAGCCGGCGGTCCGCGCGATGGCGAACATCACGGTGAACATGTAGCGCGGGATGTTGAGTGCGCTGTAGATGATGCCGGAGTAGAAATCGACGTTCGGGTAGAGCTTGCGCGACACGAAGTACTCGTCGTGCAGGGCAATCTCCTCGAGCTTGAGGGCGAGCTCGAGCAACGGGTTGTCGCCCTTGCCGAGCTTGTCGAGGACCTTGTAGCACATCTCGCGGATGATCTTGGCGCGCGGGTCGAAGTTCTTGTAGACGCGGTGGCCGAAGCCCATCAGGCGCGTGTTGTCCTGCTTGTCTTTGACGCGGGCCAGGAACTTCGGAATGTTGTCGACGGTGCCGATTTCCTCGAGCATCGACAGCACGGCCTCGTTCGCGCCGCCGTGTGCCGGGCCCCACAGCGCCGCCACGCCGGCGGAGATCGCCGCGTACGGGTTGGTCCCGGTGCTGCCGGCAAGGCGCACGGTCGAGGTGCTCGCGTTCTGCTCGTGGTCGGCGTGCAGGATCAGCAGGAGGTCGAGCGCCTGCACGGCCACCGGCTCCGGCTGGTACTCCTCGCAGGGCACGGCGAAGAACATGTTCAGCAGGTTCGCGCAGTACGGCAGGTCGTTGCGCGGGTAGATGAACGGCTGACCGAGGATGTGCTTGTAGGCCGCCGCCGAGATCGTCGGGATCTTCGCGATGATGCGGTGCGCAAAGATCTCGCGATGGCGCGGATTATGGATGTCCAGGGAGTCGTGGTAGAACGCCGCCATCGAGGCGATCACGGCGGAGACCTGCGCCATCGGGTGCGCGTCGTAATGAAAGCCGTTGTAGAAGCGCAGCAGCGACTCGTTGATCATGGTGTGACGCATGATGCTCGTCATGAACGCGTCGAGCTGCGGCTGCGTCGGCAGGTCACCGTAGATCAGGAGGTAGGCGACCTCGAGGAAGGAGCTCTTCTCCGCCAGCTGGTCGACCGGGTAGCCGCGGTAGAGGAGTACGCCGCGGTCTCCGTCGATGTAGGTGATCTTCGACTCGCAGGCCGCCGTCGACATGAAACCCGGGTCGAAGGTGAACAGCCCGTGGTCTTTCTGCAACGGGGCGATGTTGAGCACATCGGAGCCCAGCGTTGGCGAATACGCCTCGAGCTCCGAGGCCTTCCCGGTGGCGAGGTTTGTCAGCGAGTACTTGCTTGTCGGTGTCATCGGAGTATCCGTGTCCGCGGTCGATGTGCGTGCGCACATCCAAGACCGATCGTGCCCGGCGCAGCCTGTCACGCCGGACGGAGGGAATCAAGGACGGGCCTCCCGGCAGGGTCAATGGCGGTGCGCCGGCCGGGATCCCGGGTCGGGGGCGGCCGAGATGCCGCCCCGGACATGAAAAAGCCCCGCCGGGGCGGGGCTTTGGTGACACCGGCGGGCCGGGGAGGTAGCCCCGGCCGGGTGTTCGTCAGGGCGCCGGGGCGGCGGCCTGAGCGTACTTCTTGCGGAACTTGTCGACGCGGCCGCCCGTGTCCATGGTCTTCTGCTTACCGGTGTAGAACGGGTGGCAGTTCGAGCACACCTCGACGTTCAGGTCGTGGCCGAGCGTCGAGCCGGTCTGGAACGAATTGCCGCAGGTGCAGGTGACCGCGATCTGCTTGTATTCGGGATGGATACCGGCCTTCATGGTTATCTCCGGGGCACTCAATGGACGAGCCGGACACTATAATCCCGGGTCGTTCCCGCTGCAAGCGCTGGCATGGCAACCCGCCGCCGCCGGCAGGCCGCCCGGCGTCCCGCGTCGCCGCGGGCCGGGCGGCGAGACGCGCTTATCCCCCGTTGGCCGCTGCCAGTCAAGCGCTCCGGACTGCGTCGCGAACCCAGTCCACCTTATCCACAGTTGCTGTGGATAACTATGTGGAGGAGTGACTCTGCGGGGGACCCGAAATGGGAAAAATACAGTGAAATGTCAGTTTGGTTAAAAACTAAACAGTGCTTTTCTCCTTTTTCGATCAATAGGTTAGATAACCTCTCTTAACACGATGGTCTAAGAATAGGCCGCTAAGGCACATTTTTCGGTCTCCCCCGCCCGTCTGTGCACAACTTGGGCGCCGGGCGGGGCCGGCGAGCGCGAATTCAGAAAATG
>CAITAM010000277.1 GCA_903890265.1 uncultured Pseudomonadota bacterium
CCGTTTGGTTGCCGGGGCCGGCCGCATCCCCCGCAATCGCGGGGAACCACCTTGCCCGGGGGGCAGGTTGGTGAGAGCGCCAGCTCCACTCTGGATACGGGATCAGCTTGCTGTGGCGAGCGGACCTGATCAACTGCCGGCTGGCGCTGGCCACATAGCCGTCGGGTATGGCGGCACAACGATCCCGGCAAGTGGCGAACCGGCCGCCATGCCGCAGCTGATTTCGGTTATGCGCAGCGTGTTTCGCGACACCCGACCCACATCACCCGTCTCCAGGCGCTCAGGTACGACCTTAGCCGCCGCGCTTTCCCTGGCCAAATGCCCTGGCAAATGTTTTCAGATTGGCCTCGTCTTTAAGTCGATAGAGTTGCGCCGGCCGGCGTTCCGTGAGGCGCGTTTTTTTCGGGATTTTCCGAATGACTTCGGCATCCAGGACGCGCCGGCGGAAGGCGCTCTTCTCGACCTCGCGGCCCAGAACAATCTCATAAGCCCGCTGCAATTCCGGCAACGTAAATTCTCTCGGCAAGAGAAACGCCGGTAAGGATGTGTACTCCACTTTGCTCCTCAGTCGTTCGAGGGCGGCCGTCAGGAGCGCCGCATGGTCGAACGCAAGGTCCATTCCGAGGTTAGTGCTTCCTTCCGGAATTGACCACCAGGCTGCCGTGTCTGCGTTGCCTCCCGGTCGGAGTGCGATCCCCTCGTCCGGGATGAGCGCGAAATAGACCTGGGTGACGGACCACCCGCGGGGATCCCGTGATGCTGAGCCGTAGCTCCCGAGTTGTTCAAGATAAGGCGACTCGACGCCCGTTTTCTCCCGAAGCTTGCGTCGAGCACAGTCTTCCAGCGTCGCGTCTTGACCGACGTCGATGAACCCGCCCGGCAAGGCCCACAAACCAGGATAGGGCTCTCCCGTCGTCGCCGGACGCCGAACCAGGAGGACCTCAAGCCGGTCGTTTCGAACCGTCAGAATCACTAGATCCACCGTCACGAACGGTCGCTCAATGGGGACCAGGACCCGCCTATCCATCGTCATCGGGCTCTCCGTACAAAGTGTGTTGACGTCATCCACTAATAAGTGGCACTATCCCACTCAACAGGTGGCGCACGGCCACTATTAAGAGGATAGCTCAATGGACATACGTCCGCACGAAATGACGACCCAAAAGCACTCCTGCCGGGCTCCAATGACAGCTTCGCTCGCTGCGGAAATCGTCGACCTGGTTGCTGAGCTGGCTAACCCAAAAGCTTTTGAGAGCCTTCCGGACGCCCTGCACAGGTTATTGATTGATATAAAGAGATCTGCGCTTGCGGGCAGCACGCCCGTGCTGGCTACCCGGGGTCGCGGAAGGGTTTCCGGGCGCGCTGCCTCCCCGGTCACCGCCAAGTGGCGGGACAGCGTTCCCGATCTCCGCGGTTTCCCGAATCTCACCACCTGGAGGGCGATCTGCCGGCATCTCGACATTGCCGTGAACGGCGACTCGGCCCGACGCAAACTCAGGGACTGGGTATCCACCCACCGCCCGCACTGGCCCGCGGTCCCGGCGCCGGTTGCCCCGGTCGGCACTTCGGCCGCGCCGTCGACGACTCCCCCGGCGGGTCCGCCCTCGAAAGCCCTCCATGGAGTCTCTGTGGCCTCTAAAAGGACGAGTCAGAGCGACCCTCTGCGTATCGATGACCTGAGCGCTGGCGCCGGCACAATCGGCATCACGTTTTGCCCCGGCAAGCAGGACTCGCGGTGGCATCGCGACCTCGATACCGACCTCGCTGCAATTGCCGAGTGGCGACCGACCACCATTCTGACGCTAATTCAGGATCATGAAATGGACCGCCTGAACGTAATGGGCCTCGGGGATCGTATCCGTGAAAGAGGGATCGTCTGGCATCATCTGCCCATTAAGGATGTCAGCACCCCGGATGCCCGCTTTGAGTCCCGTTGGTCGACGTTGGGCGCTGCGCTGGCCCAGTCGCTCCGCCAGGGAGAGCGGGTAATTGTCCATTGTCGCGGCGGCCTCGGGCGCGCCGGCACCGTTGCCGCGCTGCTTCTGATGGAACTTGGATTCGCTGCCACCGCCGCCATTGTCCGTGTCCGCACCGTTCGCCAGGGGGCGATCGAAACCCCGGCGCAGCGGCAGTACGTGCTTAATTATCCCAGGACGAGTACGCCGCAGTGATTCATCGCCCGTCCCCGGATTGGTTCGAGCGACTGACCGGGTTCCGGGAGACCGCCTATGACGAGACCCGGGAGCGCCTAATGGTCACCGGCGACCGCCTTCTCTCCCTGGTCAACGGCAGGCACTTCGGCATCGGCTATCTGGAACTCGCGAAGCTCTCGGACCTGCGGCAACGCGTTGCTGCCGAGGGCCGCTCGGCACGTCGCCTGCGCGTGCGCGCCGTCTCCGGTGACGCCCGGGAGCTACACCAGGAACCCGAGCTGGCCGGTGCCCTATTCCAAGTGGCCTCTCAATTCAACATGCTGGAAATGACGGGCCCCGACCGAACCCCGGAGCACGGCGTAACCGGGTACGCCTTCGATCGGACGCAGGGCCCTGCCTGTGCGATTGCTGCTGGTGCCGCAACGATCTATCGCAACTACTTTGTCCCGATTGGCAGCGTCATCGGCCAAAGGGGGACGAAGCAGCTCGACGGCCTTGAGTACGTTGGCACGGAACTGGCGCGCGCGCTGGGAACGACCGTCGACGCTCTATGGACCATGCGGAACGGCTATGCCTGTGCAACCGCGACCGGACTGGAACGCATCAACACGTACCTCGCGACTCTGTCACCAGAACAGTTCGACGACCTTCGCGGACGCCTGCAAATCGGCGTCCAGTGGAACGTCGAGGTAACCGACGCGGAGCAGGATCCACTGCCGGTCGTTACCCAGGCATTCTGCTCGGCGCTGCCGGTCGCGTATACCTCGCTGCCCGCTGCTCGCTGGGAACCATTCGCGCGACTCGTACTGGAAGCAGCGTACGAGGCCACCCTGTGGGCAGGTGTTTGCAACGCACGGGCCCGCGGTTCCAACATTGTTCTTCTGACCTTCGTTGGGGGCGGAGCGTTTGGTAATGACGAAGACTGGATCCACGCCGCGATACGCCGGGCACTTCAGTGCGCATCAGGCTTCGATCTTGACGTCCGGCTGGTGTGTTACGGAGCACCGCCCGAATCCGTCACCCGCTTCGTCCGCGAGTTTGAATAACCTTGGGTCGGCGCACTCCGGGGGCAGCGCCGCCCTGAGACCAGGGTCAACAGATGGAGCACGCTCGTGCAGTATGTTGTTTACACACCGGACGAGCGGTTTCAGGCGCGGATGATCCTGATCGACATGGTGGGGGGAACCCACGACGAAGATTCCGCCGGAGACTAAGCAATGCCGAATGTCGCCGGGGCACAGGACGCCCGCTTCCGAGCGGATCTCGCACGTGCATTCTCGACGCTCTGGGACTCGCCCGTAACGGTTTCGGACACCCGCGAATTTGCCTCTTGCAAGTGATCAGGATTGCGGTACGGTTTGTTTCAGGCGTTAGCAGGGATGTGCGCGGATCGGCAATACCCAAAGAACCGGAAAACCATTCCGGTTCGGGAGGCTCGTAATGACCGATGAAAACCGCATCGCGACAACGGTGTACCTAAGTAAGGACCAGCTGGAAACGCTTAAAGTCCTCGCATACCGTGGGGCAACGTCCAGAGCCGCTCTTCTACGCGAGGCCGTGGACGATTTCTTTCGGAAATATGCAGCGAGCATCAGCGCCGCCCGCTTCGTCCACGACAGTCGGATAGACGGCCCGTTGTACCTCGCATCGGTCAGCAAACGACGAGTTCCTAAAAAGCGGTTGGCACGGAAGGGCCATTGAGCCCGCCTTGGGTCTGCGGAGGGGCTCGGCAAAGCTCGGGCCGCCTGGAGTACATTTGGCCCGAAGTGACAAACGCATCGGTGCCCTCCTTCGGGACTGGATACCCTGACTGGCGCGTGCCGGATTTCAGGGCCGACCCACCCAGATCTGAAAGTGCTCGTAGGTTATTGATAAAACAATATTTGTCGGCCTTCTTCTGGGTCAGTGGAACCCAAGCCGTTTCCGAACGCAGTGGCATCGCTTCTGCAACGGACCCTGAACCGAGTCGCATGCCTCCGCTGGGTACGTCGCCTACTTTGTGACCGGCGTGGCAGTTCGCCAGCTTGGATTAGGTTAATCTGATCTGACGACTCCCCTACTGCCGAGGCGCCGCATGAGGCGCTCAGAGGACACGCCTTGCGCAGGTCTTGCCTCGTAGCCGTCTTCTCGCTGGTCTCGATCACAGCCCCGGCGCTGGCACAGCGCCCTTACGCGCCCGACACCACAGTCGAGCGCTTCGTCCAAGTCCATGATGTTCGTGCGGACGGCAGCGACACGGAGTCGACGGAATACGTCTTTCGGGTCGAGACCCCGCAGGGAATCTCCGACGTGGGGGCCCTGCGCATAGGGTTTCGAAGCGATCTGGACGACGTTGAGTCCATAGAGGCGTGGACCGTCAGGGCGGATGGCACCACGGTCACGATTCCCGCGGACTCGATCCGCACCCAGGACGAGGGTACCGACGGCGGAACGTCCGAATTCACCAACATGAGGTACAAGGTGCTCGTGTACCCGTCCGTGGAGGTTGGCAGCCGCGTCGGCTACCGCGCACGGATACACCACCGCTCGACGCCTTTCCCCGGCCTGTTCAACGACGCGTACACGATTTCCCCCGCCTTCAACTACGAGCACTGGGAGGTACGCGTCAACATCCCGGCCGGCCTTCCCCTGTACGTGCAGCAGCGGACGATTCCCGGCGGCCTGGAGTCCTCGGCCGACGGCGTCAATCATTACCGGTTTACCTATCAATGGCTCGCTGCCCGGGCTCCAGAGCCCGGCAGCGTATCGGACGACGACTTCGCCCCGGCCCTTTCGATATCGACCTACCCGGATCTCATCGCGCTCGGCGCGGCGTACGAAAAAGCCGCTGCACCAATGGCCGAGGTGACCGCGGCGATTCGGGACCAAGCTCTCAAGATTACCGACGGACTGGCGGACGACACGGCCCGGGCTCGTGCGCTGCACCACTGGGTGGCAAAAAACATCCGCTACGTCGCCGTCTACCTCGGCCACGGGGGATTGATTCCACACTCAGCAGACCACGTGCTTGCCAACCGGTACGGCGACTGCAAGGACCACGCGATCCTGCTGCAGTCCCTGCTGTCCGCCACCGGCATTGAGAGCAGCACGGCGCTTGTCAGCGCCGGCAGCGCCTATCAGCTGCCGCTGGTCGGGGCCATCAGCCCGCTGAATCACGCCATTACCTATATCCCCTCGCTCGACCTCTACCTCGACTCGACGGACCAGTTCGCCCCATTCGGTACCTTGCCCTCCAGCGACATGGACAAGCCCACCGTACTGACTGCGCTGGGCCGCCTGGGCCATACACCGTCGATGAAGGCGGATCGTAACGTGCAAAGCTCAGCGATCCGGCTGCTCATTCACGCCGACGGCTCGATTGACGGCACCGCCAGAACGACCGTCAACGGCGTTATGGAAGGGGAAGTGCGCGCCGTACGCTTCTCCGCGCAATCCCTGCCCGAGCCACAGGTCGTCAAGGAGATGCTGCGTCGATTCAACGAGACCGGCACCGGGTCTCTGGAGCACGAGGACCCCAATGCCCTCGATAAGCCGTTCTGGATTAACGCGCGATTCCAGCTCGATCCGGTCACGAACTTCCCGGGGCCGGGTGCCCTGATACCGCCGGCAGGTCTCTCACCCGGTGTCATCGCCGGCATCGCCGCCTTCAGTCCACTGCCGAAACGCGAGCAGGAGTACACCTGCTGGTCTCGCACACTCGAGGAGACGTATCGCCTGGAGTTCCCGCCCAAGACGATCCTAGGACCCCTGCCAAAGGGCCTGACCTACGAGCAGAACGGGGTCCGATACACGTCGAGCTATTCGGTTAGCGGACTTGCTGTCGACATTCACCGCCGGCTGGAGATTCAGCGAGCGCGCAACGTCTGTACGCCCGAGGACAACGAGACCTGGCGGGCGTTCCACCGGTTACTGCAGCGCGACCTCCGCTCCCAGATTTTCTACCGGTAAGTGCCGGTCGGCGGATCGGAGACGGTGCGCGCTCTAGCACCAGCCGGCACGGGCTTCCGCCAGCCGGCGCTCAGGAATCGCACGGCCTAGCCTGCGTTCGATCACGTCGATGACATCGGGCTTCGGGACATCACCCCGGACATTAGTCTGACTCGCCGCGGCCGCGCTGGTGAAACTCTGCCATCGCCTCAACCAGCGCCGGATCGAGCCCCGTCGTCAACGCATCAGATCGTGCGGTCGGATCCGGCGCCTTTCGTTTTCGAAGCGCGGGCTTGCTCGCCCGGCGCCGACTCGGCGGCTTCGGTATCGACTCGACGATTCGCGGCGGCGCCTTGTCGATGGCATCGTCCGTCGCGGACAACTCGCTGTCTGCCGATGTTTTTTCTTCGTCAGGTGGATTCGCTACCTTGACCTGGACTAACGGTGCCGGCAGGACCCGAGCTTTAAGCACAGGGTGTTCGTGGTAGACCACCTTCTGTGCATCGATGGGCGGGATGTTCTCGATAAAGATCAGTTCGCGATCGGGAGCCATGGATTTCACCTCCTGGGGCAGCAGCAACGGACGGGGTTGAAGGGTCGTCGTGATCGTTCCGTGCCGGCCGCTCCCGAAGGCGCCGTACGACCGGTTCCGGACCTGTTGCGTGCGGTTGCCCAGCGCCCGGGAGATTGCCTCGGCGAGCGCCTGTTCCTTGGGGGCGACATACACCTGCGCCGCCAGCGTGTTGCTGAAGAGTTCGACCGCATTCGGCCCGTACACCTCCCGCAGCTGGGCCATCGTCTGCAGAACGATCAGCAGCCGGACGTTGTAGCCTGGGAGGACGCCCACAATCCCCGGGAGGGTCGCGAGGTACCCCAGCGCCGGGAACTCATCCAGGATCATCAGCACGGCGTGCCGCGACTCAGGATCCTCCTCCGGGAGCACGCGGGTCAGGAGTCCGAGGGTCTGCGCAAAGAACAGATTCAGGACCGGACGAAGTCGATCAAGGTCCTCGTAGGTCGTCGTGACGTAGATGGACAGTTTCTGGTGCCGCAGTTTTGCCAGATCAAAGTCATCCC
>CAITAM010000278.1 GCA_903890265.1 uncultured Pseudomonadota bacterium
CAGTATGCAATTCACGGCAAAGGCTGCCGTCCGGAGGGGGCGCACGCACGGTAGACTAGGGTCCTTGCCTGGCGCCCGTGGTACGGCCGAGACCGCGCCTGCGCCGTACCCCAGATCCGAGGATCCGATCGTGCGACTGTGCTTTGTGCCCCCGGTACGGTTCGCCCGTTGGCCGGTGCTCTGTGTCTTTGCCGGCCTGGCAGCGGGTCTCGCTGCCTGCCATAAGGCCGATGAGGCGGCCAACGCCGACCGTACGATGCCGACGGTCAGTACCGTCGTCCCGCATCGCACAGCCCTCGACAACCGCCTCGAGTTCACCGGCACGATCAGCGCCCGCTACGACCTGCCGATCGGTGTCGAGGGCGAGGGCGGGCGCATCGCGCAGGTGCTCGTGGACGCCGGGGACCGGGTCCGGCAGGGTCAGGTCCTCGCTCGTCTCGATCCGGCCGTGGTCCGTGCGCAGGTAGCGAGCCTGGCCGCGAGCCTCGAGGAAGCCCGTGCCACCGCGGAGTTGGCCGCCGCCGATTACCGGCGAGCGGAGGCCGTGGCGCCCGCCGGCGCCCTGTCCAAGGAGGAAGTCGAGCGACGCCGGTCCGTCGCCGCGACGGCCGCGGCCAAGGTCAAGGTCGCCGCGGCACAGCTCGCGGAGGCCGAGGGTCGCCTCGCGCGGCTGGACGTCAAGGCGCCGTCCGACGGACTCGTGCTGACCCGACGCGCCGAGATCGGCCAGAGCGCCACACCCGGCGGTGAGCCGCTGTTCCGGCTGGCGAAGAACGGTGATGTCGAGCTGCGCGGCCTCGTCGCCGAGCAGGACGTGCCGCACCTCAAGGTCGGCCAGTCGGTGACGGTCCACGTAACGGGCGTCGACCGCCCTTTCGAGGGACGGATCTGGCAGATCGGCGCGGTGATCGATCCGCAGAGCCGGCTCGGCTCCGTCCGTGTCGCCCTGAAGCCCGAGGCCGATCTGCGGCCGGGCGCCTTTGCGAGGGCGAGTCTCTCCGTGGACCACGACGCCCAGATCGTGATCCCGCAGACCGCAGTCCTCAGCGACACGGACGGCAGCTACGTCTACGTCCTCGACGAGCAGAACAAAGTGCTGCGTCGCCCCGTCAGGATCCAGGGCACCAGCAGCGCCGGCGTGATCGTCGCCAGCGGCCTGACCGGCGAGGAGCACGTGATCACGCTGGCAGGGGCATTCCTGCACGAGGGCGAGACGGTCAAGCGCGCGCCGGAGCCCGAATCCACCAAGGCCGAGTCGTCCACCAAGGCCGAGGCCGCGGCGGCCGGCACGCGGAGCTGATGCCATGAAGAACATGTCGGCCTGGGCGATTCGCAATCCGATCGCGCCGATCGTCATGTTCCTGGTGCTGACCTTCGTCGGCGTGGTGTCTTTTATCCGCCTGCCGGTGAACCTGAACCCCGACATCTCGTTCCCTTTCGTCAGCGTGCTCGTCTCGCAGCCGGGTGCCGCGCCGGTGGAGATCGAGAAGCAGATCCTGCAGAAGGTCGAGGGTGCGGTGGCGACGGTCGCCGGCGTCAAGAACATCAGCTCACGGGCCATCGAAGGCAGTGCCTGGGTCGGCATCGAGTTCCGGATCGGGACCCCGGTGGATCGCGCGGTCAGCGACGTTCGTGACGCGGTATCCCGGATCCGTGCCGAACTGCCGCAGAGCATTCTCGAACCGCAGGTCTCCCGCCAGGACGTCGAGGGCGGCGCCATCGTTCAGTACGCCGTGAGCACCAGCGGCCGCTCACCGGAAGCCCTGTCCTGGTTCGTCGACAACAACGTCACCAAGAGCCTGCTCGGCGTGGGCGGCGTGGCCAGCGTGACCCGCTCGGGTGGCGTCGACCGGGAGATTCGCATCGATCTCGATCCGGGACGCATGGAAGCGCTCGGCGTGACGGCCGTCGACGTGAACAACGCCCTGCGCGCGCTGAATCAGGACGCACCCGGTGGCCGGGCCCAACTCGCCGGTGGCGAGCAGTCCATCCGCGTGCTCGGGGGTGCTGCCAGCGCGCTGGCGCTCGGTGCCACGCAGATCCAGATCCCGGGTGGTCGCTTCGTGCGCCTGTCCGATATCGCGGACGTGCACGACGGCGTCGCGGAGGTGCGCAGCATCGCCCGCCTCGACGGCCGCCCCGCGACACTTTTCAGTGTCTTCAAGGCCAAGGGCTTCTCCGACGTCACGACGCTCGCCGGCGTCGAGCGGAAGATCGCCGAGATACGGGCCGAGAACCGGGACGTCGCGATCACGCAGATCTTTACTACCGTCGACCTCACCAAGCGTTCGTTCCGCTCGTCGATGGAGACACTGATCGAGGGGTCCGTACTCGCCGTCATCGTCGTGTACTTTTTCCTTCGCGAATGGCGCTCGACGGCCATTTCCGCGATCGCCATCCCGCTCTCCGCGGTCCCGACCTTCGCTTTCATGAACGTCATGGGGTTCACGCTGAACGGGGTGAGTCTCCTCGCGCTGTCGCTGGTCGCGGGGGTGCTCGTCGACGATGCGATTGTTGAAATCGAGAATATCGTCCGCCACATGCACATGGGCAAATCCGGCTACCAGGCGGCAATCGACGCGGCCGACGAAATCGGCCTCGCGGTCGTCGCGACGTCGGCCGTCATCATTGCAGTGTTCCTGCCCGTGTCGTTCATGGGTGGCATCACCGGGCAGTTCTTCCGCGAGTTCGGCCTGACCGTCGCAGCCGCGGTTTTCTTTTCGCTGATGGTTGCCCGGCTCATCACCCCGGTCATCGCGGCCTACACGCTGCGGTCGGAGCGCCTTGAGGAAGAGCCCGATGGACCGCTGATGGGCTCGTACCAGCGGTTTCTCGCGCGCTGCATCCGCCACCGCTGGAAGACCGTCGGCCTGGGCGCGGCCGTCTTCGCCGGGTCCATCGTCATTTTCGCAACCGCGCTGTCGACGGAATTCCTGCCTGCGTCCGATAACGGCTTTACCTCGGCGACGATCGAGCTGCCACCCGGCGTTCGTATCGAAGACACGTCCCGTGTCAGCGCGTTGGCTGCAAAGATCATCCGCAGCCACCCCGAGGTCAGCTCGGTCGTCGAGGCCATCGGTGCCGACGACGACGGTCAGGTGCGTAACGCCGAGCTGACTGTCTCGCTCGTGCCCGAGACCAAGCGCAAGCTGACGCAGAAGCAGTTCGAAGAGAAGGTCGAGGCCGAGCTGAAGACCATTCCGGACGCACGCGTCGGGTTTGGATCCGGTGGAATATTTGGTGACGTTACGATTTACCTGGTCGGGGACGAGGGCCCGCTCGTCGAGCAGGAGGCACGTAAAATCGCGGCCGAGATGCGCACGCTGCCCCAGCTGAGAAGCGCCACTGTCCGCGGCGACATGCCACGCCCTGAAATCATCATCCGGCCGCGGCTTGACGTGGCGGCGCAGCTCGGCGTCACCGTCGAGGCGATCAGTCAGACCATGCGTATCGCGACGCTCGGCGACCTGCCGCAGTACGGAGCCAAGTTTGCGCTTGCGGACCGGCAGATACCGATACGGGTCAGCCTTGTCGAGTCCGCTCGGCGCGATCTCGGCGTGCTGGAGAATCTGCCGGTGCCAACGTCCAGTGGCCGCAGCGTGCCGCTCAAAGCAGTTGCCGATGTCAGCTTCGGCCAGGGGCCGGCCGCAATCCGGCGCTACAACCAGAGCCGGCGCATGGTCATTGCTGCGGACCTCAACCACGGCGCACCACTCGGAGACGCGACGGATGCGGTGAAGAAGCTCTCGACCGTGAGGAACCTACCGCCGGGCGTGCGGCTCGTGTGGACCGGCAATGCGGAAAATCAGGAGGAGCTGTTCTCCAACATGCTGCTCGCGCTCGGCGCCGGTATCCTGATGGTATTCGCGGTGCTGGTGCTGCTGTTCGCGAGAGTCTTCCAGCCGATTACGATTCTTTCGGCGCTGCCGCTGTCGCTCGCCGGCGTTGCCATCGCGCTGCTCATGACGAACCTCGCGGTGTCCCTGCCAGTACTGATCGGGATCCTCATGCTGATGGGTATCGTCGGCAAGAACTCTATCCTGCTCGTCGATTTCGCGATCGAGGAAATGCGCAAGGGCGTGCCGCGTCTCGAGGCGCTGCTCGACGCCGGCCACAAGCGCGCGCGACCCATTGTCATGACGAGTGTCGCCATGATCGCCGGCATGCTGCCGACCGCTCTCGGTCTCGGCGGTGGCGACAGCTCGTTCCGTCGGCCAATGGCCATCGCCGTGATCGGCGGCATCATCACCTCGACTGCGCTGACGCTGGTCGTGGTGCCGGCAACGTTCACCCTGATGGACGACCTCGAGGGCTGGTTAGGCCCGCTCGCGGCGAAGATACTGGCGCCGCGCGGCGTGCGCGGTCAGGCCGTCAAGGCACCGGGAGGTGCAACGGCGGGCGGTGCTGTGAGCGCGACTTCGGCTAAAATCCCGCACCCTTGAGGGAGTTTCCGATGTCTTTGAGCGCACTGCCGCCGATGGCCCGATGGCTCGGTTACCTCGGGCTTCTGCCTTTCCTCGCCCTGTCCGCCGTGGTCGTCCTGGACCCCGGCGCGCCGCTGCAGGCCGAGGCGGTCGGTGGGCTCATCGCGTACGGCGCCGCGATTCTGTCTTTCCTCGGTGCGGTCCACTGGGGCTTGCTCCTCGCGCGTCCGGCGGAGAGCGGCGACCCCGCGGCGTACGTGGCCGGCGTGGTTCCTGCCGCGGTCGCAGCGGTCGCGCTCAGGCTGCCAGCGCCGTATGGGCTCGGTGTCCTCGTACTTGGCTTCGGCGGCTTCTGGCTTTACGAGCACCGCACCGGCGTCCGCAGGCTGCTGCCCGTGGGCTATCTTTCAATGCGGCGAACGCTCACCCTCGTCGTGCTCGCGTGCCTCGTGCTGGCACTCTTTCGCGGCGCCGGAGCCTAGCGACCGTGCTCGAGGTCGTCTGGTTCAAGCGCGACCTGCGGATCGACGACCACCAGCCTCTGGTCGAGGCCGCCCGTCGGGGGCCGGTGCTGCCGCTCTACATCATCGAGCCCGAGCTGATCGGTGCGCCGGATTACGACGCCCTGCACTGGGATTTCATCCGCAGCTCGCTGGTAGAACTCGACCGCGCCCTGGGTTCCCTCGGCCAACCCCTCGTCGTCCGCCACGGCCCGGCCGTCGACGTGCTGGCGGCCCTGCATGCCGAGCGAGGGATCCGGCGGCTCTGGTCCCACGAGGAGACCGGCAATGCGTTGAGCTACGCGCGTGACCGGGCCGTCGGTGCCTGGTGCCGGCGCGCAGGCGTCGCCTGGCAGGAGATTCCTTCGCACGGTGTGGTACGACGGCTGCGCAGTCGTGACGGCTGGGCAGGGCACTGGGAACGACGGATGCAAAAGCCACCCGTGGCTGCGCCGGCCGCACTGCCACCGGCGGGCGACGGCCAGCCGGCGAACCTGCCCACCGCCAGCGAACTCGGGCTCGGGCACTACAGTCGGCGCGGTACCGTCCAGTCGGGCGGCAGCCGCGCGGCGGCTGCCACGCTGAGTTCGTTTCTCGCGGTACGCGGGCGCGACTACCGGTTCGCGATGTCGGCACCGGGCAGCGCGCACGAGGCCTGTTCACGGCTCTCGTCCCACCTTGCCTATGGCACGATTTCGCTGCGTTCGGTGGTGCATGGCACGCGAGAAGCGCGCGCCAAGGCGATCGAGCGCGCCTGGCAGCAGAGCCTCGCGTCGTTCGAGCGCCGCCTGCACTGGCACTGCCACTTCATGCAGAAGCTCGAGAGTGAGCCCGCGATCGAGTTCGCCTGCTTCAACCGCAGCGCCGAGGCACTGCGCGGCCCGCCCGATTCGTCCAGGCTCGCGGCGTTTCTCGCCGGCCAGACGGGCTACCCCTTCATCGACGCGTGCATGCGCTCGCTGCACGAGCACGGCTGGATCAACTTCCGCATGCGGGCGATGCTGACGTCGTTTGCCGCCTACGATCTGTGGCTCGACTGGCGGAGTTTTCGTGATCCGCTGGCCCGCAGCTTTCAGGATTACGAACCGGGTATCCATTATTCGCAGTTGCAGATGCAGTCAGGCACGACAGGCATCAACACACCGCGTCTTTACAATCCGCTGAAGCAGGCGCTCGATCACGACCCGGACGGATCCTTCGTGCGCCGCTACGTGCCCGAATTGCAGTCGGTGCCGCTCGCGTACCTGCACACGCCCTGGATGATGGATGCCGGTCTGCAGCAGCGCTGTGGCGTGCGCCTGGGCGACAGCTACCCGCAGCGCGTGGTGCGTCACGAACACCGGGTCGCCGAGATCCGTGCAGCGCTGTCGGAACTCCGGGCGCGCCCGTCCCACCGTGCCGACGCAGCAAGGGTCTACGACCGGCACGGCAGTCGCCTCGGTGCTGGTCGGCGCGCGGTATCGGCGCGGGCGCGTCGCCTCGCGGGCGCCGACGCAACAGCTCCGCAGCCCGCCAGGGAGCGGGGACCGCAGACCGGGTTCGACTTCGAATGACGGCGCTGAAGGCGCTGCTCGCGACGATGCCGCAGGTCGGAGCGGTACGCTGGATCGGCGTCCGGCCGGCGCGGCGCGAGCCGCTCGTGTCCGTCGATGCCTGCGATGCCGCCGTTGGCCAGGGCCTGGTCGGTGACCGCTTCCGCGGCGGCGCCTCCAGCCCGCGGCAGGTGACGCTGCTGCAGGCAGAACACCTTGACGTCGTCGCCGCACTGGTCGGTCGTAAAGGCCTGATGCCGGATGTGCTGCGCCGCAATCTCCTCGTCAGCGGCATCAATCTTCTCGGCCTGGTCGGCGCCGAGTTCTCGGTCGGTGCGGTAACGATGCTCGGCACCGGCCGGTGTCATCCGTGTTCGCGGATGGAGGAGGTTCTCGGGCCCGGCGGCTATAACGCGATGCGCGGACACGGCGGTATCACGGCCGCCGTGCTGGTTGGCGGGCGGATCGCGCTGGCGGACCCGGTACGGCTCGTCAAGCCCGGCAGCCTCGGTGCCGAGGAGCGCCGGTAGCAGCGGCGGGCGCGCGTGCGACAATGCGCGCTTTGCGGACACGGGCCAGAATGCAGACCGACACAGAAACTTCTCCATCGGGCTTCATGGCGCCCCTGCGGCACCGGTCGTTCGCGCTGTTCCAGACGGCGAAGTTCCTTGCCTCGCTGGCGACACAGATCCAGACCGTGGCAGTCGGCGCCCAGGTGTACTCGCTGACGCATCGACCGCTTGATCTCGGCATTGTCGGCCTGTCCCAGTTTCTGCCCTTCCTGCTCTTCGTGATGCCCGCCGGGCAGGCGGCGGACCACTACGATCGCCGTCGGCTCCTGCTGCTCTGTTTCGCGGTCGAACTCGTCTGTGGGGCGGCGCTGCTCTGGTTCACGGCATCGGGCATGCGGGCTCCCTGGCCGGTGTTCGCAATCATGGTCGCCTTCGGCGTCGCCCGTGCGTTCAGCGCACCGGCGGACTCCGCGCTGCTGCCGAACCTCGTGCCGCGCGAACTATTCGGCAACGCCATCGGGATCAACTCCACCGCCTGGCAGTTCTCCGTCATCGCCGGTCCGGCGCTCGGCGGACTGCTCTACGCGAGCCACGGTGCCGGCGCAGCCTATCTCACCGTGATCGCGCTTCTCATCGTGTCACTGGTCTGCCTATGGTTCGTTCGCAGCCCGCCGCAGGCGGCACCGACGGGTGCGGCCACGCTCCACACGCTGCTTGAGGGTCTGCGCTTCGTGCGCAGCCGGCCGGTCATCCTCTGCGCGATCTCGCTGGATCTCTTCGCGGTTCTGCTCGGCGGGGCGACGGCCATGCTGCCCGCGTACGCGAGCGACGTGCTGCATGTCGGCGCCGGGGGGCTCGGCTGGCTGCGCGCGAGTCCGGGGATCGGGGCCGCCCTCGTCGCGGTACTCCTGTCGGTGCGACCCATCACGCGCCAGGTCGGGCCGATGATGTTCTCGGGCGTGCTGGTATTCGGGATTGCGACCGTCCTCTTCGGCCTGTCGACCAACTACGCCTGGTCACTGCTGCTGCTCGCGGTGCTCGGGGCCGCCGACATGATCAGCGTCTTCGTCCGCCACATGCTCGTCCAGCTCGAAACACCGGATTCCATGCGCGGGCGCGTCGGGGCAGTGAACTCAATGTTCATCGGCGCGAGCAACGAACTTGGCGAATTCGAGTCGGGCCTGATGGCGACCTGGCTCGGGCTCGTGCCGTCGGTGGCGCTGGGCGGTGTCCTGACGGTGCTCGTCGTCATCGGCTGCGCGGCACTCTTCCCGGTCCTGCGGCGGATGGACCGGTTTCCGGACATGCATCCGGGAGACTGACGCGAGGCTCGCGCGCCGGTCAGGGGATCGCGAGGCGGTCCCGGCTTACCGGGATCGGGGCTCGAGGTGGACGTACAGCGCGCCGACGCCGAACAGCAAGACGAGGAATACGTAGCCGGTCAGGTCGAGGCGGACGAACTCCGCCCAGCCGTACGCCGGCCGGCAGCGGCTGACGTTGGTCGGGTTGATCTTCAGACGCACCCGTGTTCCCGGCCGCCAGCGCTTCGCGCGGGCAATCGCCCGGACCCTCGCCAGCGACGGCACCGCCTCGGCATACGCATCCACCCAGCGGCAGATCGTCGCGGGCCCGCGGTCGATCAGGAACTCGTCGATCACCTGATCGGTCGTCACGGCGTAATCCTCGCCCGGGCTGCCGGCGAGCACCGGCGGCCCGAGCAGCAGGCCATGGGCGGTGAGCCACGTCGAGTTCTCGTGCATGTACAGACGCACGTGATTGAGACCAAGTAGGAAAACCGCCACGGCCATCAACGCCAGCACGCCGACAAAGCGGCCGCGCAGCGTGGCTGCACCCCCGGAGGGGCGTTGCCGGGCAAGCACCTCCCCGCTCAGGTGGGGTTCTCCAGGCTGAACGACATGTGCTGGTCGTCGTAGGCGAAGACCTCGCCGTAGCGACCCCAGCTGACGATGGTACGCAGGGTCTGCTCTGCCGCTTCGTGAGTCATGTGATCTTCAAGTTCGTCGAGAAAGCGACTGCGTGGCGCAACGTGCGAAGCACGCTCGTCGAGGACGCGGCGCACGTGGGCCGCCAGTGGCACGTAGCTCATCAGGTGCTTCGCGAAGATCCGTTTGCGCTCGTCGACTTCCGCATTGGCGAACGTCATGCCATCCGCCGTCAGCGTGAGGTCGCCACCCTCGAGCTCGGCAAAGCGCAGAAGTTGCAGCGCCTCGACCACGGGAAAGAGTTCATCGATCTCCATCATGAGATCGTTGGCGATGACCGGCATGTCGGCCCGTCCGCCGTATGGTGCTGCGGCAACCGCCTCGAGCAGGCCGGAAATCAGGTTCGTGGACACGTGGTTGGACAGGATGACGTCGAGGTTGGCCACGGCCGGCTTCTCGACCTGGCCGCGTGCCGCGAGCTCGCTCGCGGTCTGCACGCGCTTGCTGGTCATCTCGACGTAGATCTTCTCGACCAGCTCGCGAAACGCCGCGTCAAGGCGGTCACGCGGCTGCGGGATCGTTACCGGAATCTCCGTCACCACCCGGCCGGGGTTGGTCGAGAACACGAGAATGCGGTCGCACATCTGGACCGCCTCCTCGATGTTATGAGTCACGAGGATAACGCCCTTGATGGGCATCTGCCCGGCACCCCAAAGGTCGAGGAAGTCCGTACGAAGCGTCTCGGCGGTCAGCACGTCCAGTGCCGAGAACGCTTCATCCATCAAGAGAATATTGGGATGAACAACCAGTGCCCGGGCAAAGCCCACGCGCTGGCGCATGCCGCCTGACAGCTCGCGGGGATAAGCAGACTCAAAGCCGTCGAGACCAATCAGGTCGATCGCCGCCAGGGACCGGCGGCGGATCTCTTCCGCCGGAAGCTTCTGCGCCTCGAGGCCAAGCGCCACGTTCTCGAAGACCGTAAGCCACGGAAAGAGTGCAAAGCTCTGAAACACCATGGCAACGCCAGCAGCCGGTCCCTCGACCGGCTGCCCGAGATAGGACACCTCACCCGAGGTTGGTCGCGAAAGGCCGGCGATCAGTCGCAGCAGGCTCGACTTGCCGGAGCCCGAGCGGCCTAGGAGGCCGACAATTTCGCCCTCGCGCACGGTGAGGTTGACCTTGTCGAGTACCAGCAGGCTCGCGCCATCCCCCTTGGGAAACGCTTTGACGACGTCACGGACTTCGAGCAGGGGAGTTACGGCGTTCATGGTGCCCTCAGGACAGGCGGTACTTGCGTTCTGCGTACCGGTAGATCGGTCGCCAGAACACGTGGTTGATGACAACGACGAACAGACTCATGACGGCGATGCCAAGCACGATGCGATGGAAGTCACCGGCCGTGCTTGCGTCCGCAATGTACGCGCCGAGCCCCTCGGCGCGGAGTTCCGTCGTTCCCCAGTTGGCTATTTCGGCGACGATGGCCGCATTCCAGGCGCCGCCGGACGCTGTCAGTGCGCCCGTCACGTAGAAGGGCAGGACCGCCGGCAGCGCGAACCGTGACCACCACAGCCAGCCCGTGAGGCCGAGATTGCGAGCGGCATAGCGAAGTTCCGCCGGCATCGTCGAGGCACCGGCGATCACGTTGAACAGGATGTACCACTGCGTGCCGAGGATCATCAGCGGCGACAGCCAGATGTTGGGGTTGAGATTGAAGCGAACGATCGCGATCACTGCGATGGGGAACAGGAGGTTGGCCGGGAACGCCGCCAGGAACTGCGCGACCGGCTGAACAATGGCCGCCGCCCGTGGCCGCAGGCCGACCCAGACTCCGACGGGTACCCAGACGAGACTCGCGAGCGCAATCAGAATGAACACCCGCAGCATCGTCAGCACGCCGAGCTTGAGCGTGATCAGGAGTTCCTTGACGTCGAAGCCCTGCGACATGAACCGGACCGCCTCGTAGGCGCCAAACACTCCGAGCAGGACGATCAGCACGTAGCTCACGATGTCGGCGCGCCGCTCCTGCTCGGGGGTGGCCTCGCGATACACCGGCGCGCGGACCGGCAGTGCCGCCGTCACCGGCCGCAGCAGTGCCCGCCAGCTGCGGCTGATAAAGCGGCCGGTGGAACGCAGGAGTGTCGAGCGGCGCATCATCGTCAGGGCCCACGAGGTGGGCGGCCGAACGCCGGGCTCCAGGTCGAAGCGAAACCGGTCAGACCACGAGACGAGCGGCCGGAACAGCAGCTGATCGTAGATCATGATCACGATGAACATCGTCAGGATCGCGTAGCCGATTGCCGGCAGATTCTTCTGATCGATGGCGAGGGCAATGTAGGCACCCATGCCGGGCAGCATGATCTTGGTGTGTCCGACGCTGATCGCTTCGGACAGCGTCACGAAGAACCAGCCGCCCGACATGGACATCATCATGTTCCAGACGAGTCCGGGCATCGCGAACGGCACTTCGAGCCGCCAGAACCGGGACCAGGCCGAAAGCCGGAACGAGCGTGCGGCCTCGGTCAGTTCGGCCGGTACCGTCCGCAGGCTCTGGTAAAAGCTGAAAGCCATGTTCCAGGCCTGGCTCGTGAAGATCACGAACACCGCCGCGAACTCGGCCCCGAGCACCTTGCCGGGCGCGAGCGAGAGGAAAAAGACGATCGTCGCCGACAGAAAGCCGAGGATGGGGACCGACTGGAGGATGTCCAGAATCGGCACCAGGAGGCGCCCCGCCCGCGGGCTCTTTGCCGCCCAGGTGGCATACGTAAAGGTGAAGAGCAGCGACAGGGCGAGGCCTGCGAGCATCCGCAGCGTGGTCCGTGCCGCGTACTCGGGCAGGAAGGCGGGCGACAGTGAAAGCTCGGTTGCCTCGATCTTGGCCAGCGGTGCCATCAGGCCACGACTGGCCTCGCCCAGGAACGCCAGTGCGCCGAGTACGACCAGAATGGCGAGCAGGTCCCATTGAGTCAGCAGCCGCCGGCTGTCGCCGGCCCGTGCCGGCAGAGTCCGGAGCATGGCCCGATTCCTTAAAGGAGGTTTGCCGGCCCGGGAGCGGGCCAACTACGGGAGTTTGCCATACTCGGGCGGCCAATTTGACCGACCTCGGGTGCCGCCGATCCTGCCGATCCCGCCGGGCAAACCGGCGCCCGGGGTCTTACGGCTTCTCGAACAGGTAGTGGGAGACCATCCACTCCCGGCCGCCGCGGTAGCCGAACATCTCGGCCACGGCCATGAAAAACACCCGCCAGTACACCCACCAGCGGACCTGGCCGGCCTCGCCGTACGTCGCGGCCAGGATCGGCAGTATGGCGGCGCGGTTGCGGTCCATGTTGGCTAGCCAGTCCTCGGCGGTCTGCTGGTAATGGCGGCCGTCCACGCGCCAGTGGGAGACGATATCGAGATCGCGCTGGAAGTAGTACAGCAGGTGATCGCTCGGCATGATCCCGCCGGTGAAGAAGTACTTTGCCATCCAGTCGGTGTCGTCCCGGACCTCGAAGGGGTAGGCATACTCGCGGTGCGAGAAAATGTGCACGAAAAGCGTGCCGCCCGTCTTCAGCCACG
>CAITAM010000279.1 GCA_903890265.1 uncultured Pseudomonadota bacterium
CGCGCAGCGCGGCGCGCCGCGATCATGCTCTTGGCCGTCTCGACCGCGATAGCGGCGTCACGGCAGTAGGCGTCGGCACCGACGGCCTTGCCGAACTCCTCGTTCAGCGGTGCGCCGCCGACCAGCACGATGAAGTCGTCGCGCATGCCTTTTTCCTTCAGCGTGTCGACCACGACCTTCATGTAGGGCATCGTCGTCGTCAGCAGCGCCGACATGCCGAGGATGTCCGGCTTGTGCGTCTCGAGGGCCTCGAGGTACTTCTCGACGGCATTGTTGATACCGATGTCGATGACCTCGAAGCCGGCACCCTCGAGCATCATCGCCACGAGGTTCTTGCCGATGTCGTGGATGTCGCCCTTCACGGTGCCGATGACCACCTTGCCGATCGGCTCCACGCCGGTCTCGGCGAGCAGAGGCCGCAGGATCTCCATGCCACCCTTCATCGCGTTGGCGGCGAGCAGCACTTCCGGCACGAACAGGATGCCGTCGCGGAAGTCGATACCGACGATACGCATGCCCTCGACGAGCGCGTCGTTGAGCGTCTTCTCGGCGGACCAGCCGCGCTTGAGGAAGATGTGGGTCGCTTCTTCGACTTCGGTCTTCAGGCCGTTGTAGAGGTCGTCATGGACCTGCTCGATCAACTCCTCGTCGCTGAGGTCGTTCAGATCGAATTCGGCCTGGTTATCGTCAGACATGCCGTCTCTCCCAAGTATTTTGCGTGTCAGGACCACGCCTTACACGCCGCTGGCTGGTCAGTAATGGTACGGGTCCCGGTCTCGCGGGACTGGCTAATCCGCGACGGTCGCATATCCGCGAGCGACAGTCCAAGCCGGCCTGCGACGGCCGTCACCCCGGCCCGCCCGCCGTCGCCCGGGCGCCAGTTCTTGTCGCATTCAGACAACCGGCGTCGTCGCCGGTTTCTACACTAGCGCCTGTCCAGTAAATCGGCGTCCCGCCCCACCCGAGCCCACGGAGAACCCGCGCATGACTTTTGATACCGCCCACCCGTTCGTGCTTACCGCCAGCTGCGGCAGCCGCATGGGCACCACCGCGCGCGTGACGAGCTTCCTGGCCGAGCGACGCCTCTACATCATGGAAATGCAGCAGTTTGACGACGTGCTGTCGGGCCGCTTTTTTGTCCGTGTCACGCTCTGCGGCATTGCGGGCGAAGCGCTGGATATCGCCAAGCTCCGCCAGGAGTTCACCGCCGTCGCCGCGCTCGAGGAAATGGACTGGGCGATCCACGACACGGCGAACAAGACCCGCGTGATGATCCTCGTGTCGAACTTCGACCACTGCCTCGAGGACCTCCTCTACCGGCACCGCATGGGCGAGCTGCCGATGGACATCACGGGCATCGCCTCGAACCACACGACCCTGAAGCACATCGCCGATACCTACGGCGTGCCGTTCACCCACCTGCCGATCACGGCCGACACGAAACCGCAGCAGGAAGCGCAGCTCCTGAAGCTCGTGGCGGACACCAAGACCGATCTCGTGCTGCTAGCCCGCTACATGCAGATCCTGTCGGATGACCTGTGCCGCGCGCTGTCCGGCCGGGCGATCAACATCCACCATTCGTTCCTGCCCGGTTTCAAGGGCGCGAAGCCCTACCACCAGGCGCACGCCCGCGGCGTAAAGCTGATTGGCGCCACCGCCCACTACGTCACCGCGGACCTCGACGAAGGCCCGATCATCGAGCAGATGGTCGAGCGCGTCGACCACAGCTTTACGCCGGCGATGCTCGCGGCGGCGGGCCGTGACTCGGAGCGTCGCGCCCTGTCGACCGCGGTGCGGGCGGTCCTCGAGCACCGCGTGCTCATGAACGGCGAGCGGACCGTCGTCTTCAAGTAAGGGGGTCTCGCGCCTCCCCGGGTGACCGGGCACGCTATCGCCGGTCACCCGCCCGCCTTATAGTCGGCAGGCGGGGTGCCGCGCATTGTGCCGGCTCTCTTGCGCCATCGGCCCAGGGAGAGCAGCGAGCCATGATCGACGTCCGCTCCGATACCGTCACCCGCCCGACCCCCGCCATGCTCGAGGCCATGATGGCCGCCCGCGTCGGTGACGACGTCTACGGCGAGGACGAGAACGTCAACGCCCTGCAGCGCCGTGCCGCGGACCTCTTTGGCATGGAGGCGGCACTCTTCTGCCCGAGCGGCACCATGACCAACCAGATCGCGATCAAGCTGCACACGCAGCCGGGCGACGAGGTGATCTGCGATGAACTCGCACACACCTACCTCTACGAGGGCGGCGGCATCGCCTTTCACTCCGGCGCCTCGGTCCGCACCCTGAAAGGCGCCAACGGGCGCTTTTCCGCACAGCAGGTACGGGACAACGTGAACCGGCGCGACGACGCGCACCTGCCCTGGACGCGCCTCGTCGCGGTCGAGAACACGGTCAACAAGGGCGGTGGCGGCTGCTGGGACCTCGCGGAACTGCGCGCGATCCGCGCCGCCTGCGATGCCCACGGGCTCGCCCTGCACCTCGACGGCGCACGGCTGTTCAACGCGCTGGTGGCACGGGGCGAGTCGGCCGCCGAGTACGGCTCGATCTTCCACACGATTTCGATCTGCCTGTCGAAGGGTCTCGGCGCGCCAACGGGCTCGCTGCTGCTCGGCAGCCGGGACCACATCGCGCGTGCGCACCGCCTGCGCAAGCTCATGGGCGGGGGTATGCGCCAGGCCGGCTACCTCGCCGCTGCCGGGCTCTACGCGCTCGAACATAACGTGGCGCGACTGGCGGACGACCACGCCAAGGCCCGCACCGTCGCCGAGGCGCTCGGCGGGGTGTCCTACGTCCGTGACGTCCTGCCGGTCGAGACGAACATCCTCATCTTCCACCTTGACGAGCGCGTCACGCCCGAGCGCTACCTCGGGTACCTCGCCGAGCGCGGCATCCGCGCAGGCACGATGGGCCGCCAGACCGTACGCTTCGTGTTCCACCTCGACGTCAGCGACACCCAGGTCGGCGACCTGCTGGCGGCGGTGCGGAATTTCCACTGACGCCCATCGGTACCGCCGCTCGGGGCCGGGCGCCTCGAAACTCGATCGGCGTATCGGAAAAAGGCATTGGCGCCGCGTGCCACTTCGGGCGAGGCTACGGCCGTGAGCGCGTGCCGCCGCCTCGGTGACGTCTACTATAGTGTCGCGGCCGGTCGCGCCCACGCACCGCCCGGGAGGCCCGTTGGACAAGTTGCGCATTGACCGCCGCTGGCTGCCGCTGAACGCGCTGCGCGCCTTCGAGGCCGTGGCCAAGCACGGCAGCTTCACGGCGGCCGGCCATGCGCTGCTCGTGTCGCAGAGTGCGCTGTCCCGCCACGTGCTGTCGCTCGAGAAGCTCATCGGCGCCGCCCTGTTCGAACGGCGCCCGCACGCGCTCGTGCTGACCAAGGCCGGCGAGCACCTGCTGCCGGCCGTCACGAAGTCGTTCGACCGACTGGAATACGCCATCGACGACATTCGGCACGACGGCGCGCCGACCCTCAGAACGCTGCGTGTGCAGATGCCACCGAGCTTCGCGATGCACGTCGCCGTGCCGATCCTGCGCGAATTCCGCCGCGCCAACGCCGAGGTCGACATCGACCTCATCAGCCCGTACGACATCGGGCCTGCCCAGGCAGACGCCGACATCGCGGTCGTGTACTCGAAACCGACCGTGACCAATCTCGTCAGTGACCTCCTGTGGCCGGAGCAGCTTGGCATCCTGTGTCATCCCGACCTTGCGGCCCGCCATGCGGGACTTGACCTGCCGTCGGTCATCCAGGCGAACGAGCTCATTCACGTGCGGCTCACCAATCTGCCGCGCCATCACCTCTGGTCGCAGTTCGCGCTGCAGGCGAACCTCGGGCTCGCCAACGTGGAGCGCGGCCTGGTCTTCGATACGGCGTTTCTCGCCGTGCAGTACGCGCGAAGTGGTGAGGGCCTCGCGCTCGTCGACCTCAATCTCTTCGCCGAGGACGTCGCGAGTGGTCGCCTCGTGCAGCCCTTTCCGAACCGCCTCGACGGTGGCTTCGGCTATTACCTGACCATCCACCCCGAAGCCCTGAGCGATACCGCCATCGCGCTGTTCCGCTCGTGGCTGATCAGCCGCTTTGGACCGGCCGCCGCGCACGACGAGACCGTCATTCGCCTTGCGGCCTCGAACGATGCCTGATCGATCGCCCGACGACGCCCCTACCGAGTTTTCCCCGGAGACGCTTCATGACTGAGAATGCCGACACCTCGACACGCCGCGGACCGCGCCGCCGGCCGGCCGCCCCGGTCACGACCGAACCGGTCCCGGAGCGTTCGCGCGCCTACCGCCAGCTGGTCAGCCCCTTCGAGCCCCTCAAGGTCTTTTCGGACGACCAGGTGGCGTCGATCCACGAGGCGGCACTCGGCCTCATGGAGAACACCGGCTGGAAGGTCCTGTCGGAAAGGGCACTGCGCAAGTACAAGGAAGCCGGCGCCGAAGTCGACTTCAGCACCCAGATGGTGCGCATCGACCGCGGCCTGATCGCGAAGGCGCTCGCGACCGTGCCGCACGGCTACGAAATCCATGCGCTCGACCCCAGCCGGTCGATCTACATGGGTGGCAAGCACGTCTCCCTCGCGCCCACCTCCGGGCCGCCGAACATCATGGATCTCGAGCGTGGCCGCCGGGCCGGCACCTTCGAAGACTTCTGCAACATGATGAAGCTCTGCCAGACCTACGACGTGATCCACATCCTGGGCGGCGCCACCGAGCCGCAGGACATCTCGATCAATATCCGTCACCTCGACGTGACGCGGGCGCAGCTGCTGCTGACCGACAAGATCCCCTTCATGTTCTCCCGCGGTCCGGAACAGGTCGCCGACAACTTCGAACTGATCCGCCTCGCGCACGGCGTGTCGAAGGAGGACTTCAAGAAGAAGGTCTACGTCTACTCGACCATCAACACGAACTCGCCGCTGCAGCTCGATACGCCGATGGCCGAGGGCATCATGGACTTCGCGCTCGCCGGGCAGCCGACGGTAATCACGCCGTTCACGCTCGCCGGCGCCATGGCGCCGGTGACCATCGCCGGTGCGCTCACTCTCGCGCACGCCGAGGCGCTCGCCGGGATCACGCTCGGCCAGATGACCAACCCCGGCGCGCCGATGATGTACGGCAGCTTCACCTCGAACGTGGACATGAAGTCGGGTTCGCCGGCCTTCGGCACACCCGAGTACACCAAGGCGCAGTTCGGGGCGGGGCAGCTCGCCCGCTACATCAAGATGCCGTGGCGCAGCTCGAACGCCACCGCCTCGAACGTGCCGGACGCGCAGGCGGCCTACGAGTCGCAGATGAGCCTGTGGGGCGCGCTGCTCGGCAACTGCAACTTCATGCTGCACGCGGCCGGCTGGATGGAGAGCGGCCTGTCGACGTCGTACGAGAAGTTCATCCTCGACATCGAGATGCTGCAGATGTTCGCCGAGATCTACCAGCCAGTGGGTGCCACGCCCGACGATCTTGGCATGAGCGCGGTAGCCGAGGTCGGTCCGGGTGGGCACTTCTTCGGCTGTGCCCACACCATGGAGCGCTACCGCAACGCCTTCTACACCCCGCTGGTGTCCGACTGGCGCAATTTCGGCCAGTGGACGGAGGACGGTGCCAAAACGGCCACCCAGCGCGCGGCCACGGTCTGGAAGGACGCGCTCAAGAACTACGAGGCGCCGGCGCGCGACCCGGCGGTTGTCGAGGCGCTTAATGACTACGTCGCGCGACGCAAGGCCGAGGGCGGCGCACCGCCGATGACCTGAGCCCGGCCGGTCGTGATGCGTGCTCTTTTACTGATGATGCAGGGATCTCTATGCGTACCCATACGAAAGTAGCGGTGATCGGTGGCGGCGTGGTCGGTGCGAGCGTGCTCTACCACCTGACCAAGGCCGGCTGGAAGGACGTGATGCTGATCGAGCGGGCGGAGCTGACCTCGGGCTCCACCTGGCACGCGGCCGGCGGCATGCACACGGTCAACGGCGATCCGAACGTCGCCAAGCTCCAGCAGTACACGATCAACCTCTACAAGGAGATCGAAGCCATCTCCGGCCAGAGCTGCGGCGTGCACATCACGGGCGGACTGATGCTCGCGGGCACGCAGGAGCGCCTCGACTGGCTGAAGATGGCCAAGGCCCGGGGCCGCTACCTCGGCATGGACCTCGAGCTCATTTCGGTCGACGAGGCGGCAAAGCTCTTTCCGCTGATGGACAAGAAGCACTTCGTCGGCGCCATGTACGACCCCATCGAGGGGCACGTCGATCCGTACGGCGTGACCCACGCCTACGCCAAGTCCGCGCAGATCGGCGGCGCCGAGATCGTGCGCCAGACGCGCGTCATGGACCTCAGGCAGCGCACGGATGGCAGCTGGGACGTCATAACGAACCAGGGCAACGTGCATGCCGAGCACGTGGTCAACGCCGGCGGTCTGTGGGCACGCGAAGTCGGGCGCATGGTCGGCATCGAGCTTCCCATACTCGCGATGGAGCACCAGTACCTCATCACCGAGGACATGCCGGAGCTCGTGGGTCTCAAGGAGCAGCTGCACTGCATCGATTTCGAGGGCGAGATCTACACGCGCCAGGAACGCGGCGGCATGCTCATGGG
Organism: uncultured Pseudomonadota bacterium; assembly: GCA_903890265.1. GTDB lineage: Bacteria > Pseudomonadota > Gammaproteobacteria > Steroidobacterales > Steroidobacteraceae > CAIKMS01. The sequence continues at coordinate 6,604 of CAITAM010000279.1, forward strand.
CACCTACGAGCGTGCCGGCGTGCCCTGGTCCGAGCGCGAAACGCCGTGGGACTTCGGCCAGGACCTGCTGCCGAACGACCTTGAGCGCATCGCGCCGAGTCTCGAGGTGGGTTTCCAGCATTTCCCGGCTTTCGAGAAGGCGGGTATCAAGAAGGTGGTCAACGGCCCGTTCACGTTCGCGCCGGACGGTAACCCGCTGATCGGTCCGGTGCGGGGCCTGACGAATTTCTGGGTGGCGTGCGGCGTGATGGCCGGCTTCAGTCAGGGCGGCGGCGTCGGCCTGTCGCTCGCCAACTGGATGGTCGATGGCGATCCGGGCGCCGACATCTGGGGTATGGACGTCGCCCGCTACGGTGACTGGACGACGCTCGCGTACACCAACGCGAAGGTCCGGGAGAACTACTCAAGGCGCTTCCGGATCCGCTTCCCGAACGAGGAGCTGCCGGCCGCCCGCCCGCTGCGCACCACGCCGATCTACGAGCGGCTGCTCGCCGAAAACGCCGTCTACGGCGATTATTGCGGTCTCGAGCACCCGCTGTGGTTCGCGCCGAAAGGCGAGGCGCCGGTGGAGGACGTGACGTTCCGCCGCTCGAACGCGCACCCGCACGTGGCGACGGAGTGCCGGACGGTGATGAACGGGGTGGGTTTGCTCGAGACCTCCAACTACGGCAAGTTCGACGTGACCGGCCGGCACGCCGCGGAGTGGCTGAACCGGGTCATGGGCAATCGCGTCCCCGACGTCGGTCGCATCACGCTCGCGCCCATGCTGAACGAGCGCGGCCGCCTGATCGGCGACTTCACGATGTGCCGGGTGAGCGAGGAGCGCATCTTCCTCGTGGGCACCTATGCCGCCGAGGAGTATTACCTGCGCTGGTTCGAGCGCACCCGGCCGCCGGCGGACGTCCGCGTGCGGCCGTGCGCGATGGAATACACGGGCCTGTCGATCGCCGGACCCCGGTCGCGCGAGCTCCTGGCGAAGCTCGTCCGCGACGACCTGTCGACTGCCGCCTTCCCGTTCCTGTCGTTCCGCCGCATGGAGATCGGCATGGTGCCGGCGCTCGTCGGCCGGATCTCCTTCACCGGCGAGCTCGGCTACGAGTTCTGGGTGACGACCGACTACCAGCGCGCGCTCTACGACCTGCTGATGGAGGCCGGCGCCGAGTTCGGAATCCGGCCGTTCGGCGGGCGGGCGCTGAACTCGATGCGGCTCGAAAAGAGCTTCGGCAACTGGGCGCGCGAGTTCCGGCCGATTTACGGCGCCTTCGAGGGCGGTCTCGGCCGCTTCATCGACTTCAAGCGCCCGGACTTCATTGGCCGGGCGGCCGCGCTCGCCGAGCAAGCGAGCGGCGGTGAACGGCGGCTGATCGCGCTCAAGGTCGAGGCAGCCGATGCCGACGCGATCGGTGACGAGCCGATCTGGCACGGCGACAAGGTCGTCGGCTGGGTGACGTCCGGCGGCTACGGCCACCGGGTCGGCCACTCGATCGCGCTCGGCTACGTCGACAGGGCGGTGGCCGACGCCACGGACTTCGGGGTCGAGCTCATCGGCGAACGCCGCGCGGCGACCCGCCTCGCGGCGCCCGCCTACGATCCGACCGGCGCCAGGATGCGGATCTGACGGAGCCCGGCGTGCAGCGCTGCTACTGGACCGATGACGTCAGCCTGCCGGCCCCGCCTGACGCGACGCTGCCCGCGTCGGTCGATGTGCTGATCGTGGGGGCGGGTTACACCGGGTTGTCGGCGGCGCGCGAGACCGCGCGTGCCGGCCGCTCGACGCTCGTGCTTGATCGCGGCGCGGTCGGCAGTGGCTGCTCGGGGATGAACGGCGGGCAGGTCGCGTACTCCTTCAAGCCGTCTTTCGACACGCTCGTCTCGCGCCACGGGCGCGAACTCGGCGAGCGCGTCGCCGTCGAGGCGCGCCATGCCGTCGAGAACCTGCGCCGGCTCGCGACCGAGGAAGCGCTTGATTGTGACTGGCAGCCCCGCGGGACCTTCGTCGGAGCACACACTCCGAAGCACTTCGCAGCGCTCGCCCGCGAGGCGGAATCGCAGCCCGCGCCGATCGCGCAGCGGATCAGCGTGGTGTCGCGGGCCGACGTGCACCGGGAAGTCGCCTCCGACCTCTATCACGGCGGCTACGTGCTGCACGACGATGCGTCGGTGCACCCGGCGAAACTCGTGAACGCCCTCTACCGGCGCGCCGTCGACGCAGGTGCCGTGGTGCAGGATCACTGCGAGGTGCTCGGCATCGCGCGAACGCGCGAGGGGTTCGAGGTGCGGACCGCGCGCGGCACGGTGCGCGCGAGGCGGGTGCTGGTCGCGACCAACGGCTACACGGGTCCGGCGCTTCCCTGGCATCGCCGGCGCGTCATTCCCATCGGCAGCTACCAGATCGCCACCGAGGATATCGGCGCCGAGCGCGTGCGGCAGGTCATCCCGCAGCTGCGCAACGTCGGCGATACGCGGCGGGTGATCATCTACCTGCGACCGTCACCCGACGGACGCCGCATCCTCTTTGGTGGCCGCGCGGCCCTCAAGGAATCGAATGCGGCGCTCGTGCGGCCGAGGCTGGTGCAGATGATGACCGAGGTGTTCCCGTCGCTGGCCGGGGTCGAGGCCACTCACGCCTGGGTCGGGTTCGTGGCCTTTACCTTCGACACCATGCCGCATCTTGGTGCGGACAACGGCCTGTACTACTGCCTCGGCTACTGCGGCCAGGGCGTGCCGACCGCGACGTACTTCGGCATGCGCATCGGCCAGCAGATGGCTGACCTGACGGAAGGACGAACCGCACTCGACGGACTCGCCTTCCCGTCCCGTCCGCTCTATTACGGCAATCCGTGGTTTCTCGCGCCGTCGATCTTCGCCTACCGCGCGCTCGACCGGCTCGGCCTTTAGGCATCGGCTAAGCGCGCGGGGTGCCGGCGGGCGGCCTAGGCGCGCGGCGCGCCGTTGCCGGCCGGTGCCCGCTCGGCGCTCGGCGGATGGCCGAACTGCTTTCGGTAGCACTTCGAGAAGTGCGGCGGCGACTGGAAGCCACAGGCCGTCGTGATGTCCATGATGGGCATCGAGGTCTGCAGCAGCAGTTCACGCGCACGCCGCAGGCGCATCTCGAGGTAGTAACGCTTCGGTACGCAGTTCAGGTGGCGGCGGAACAGGCGCTCAATCTGCCGGCGCGACAGCGCGGTCGCCTGCGCGATCTCATCGAGCGACAGCGGCCGCTCGATATTCTTCTCCATGAGCTCGGCGACCTTGATCAGTCCCTTGTGCGACAGACCGACCTGGGCCCGAAGCGGAATGTACTGCCGGTCCTGGTCGTTGCGTACCCGCTCGACGATGAACTGCTCCGAGACGAGCTGGGAAATCCGGGGGCCGAGCTTGCTGCGGATCAGCGTCAGCATGAGGTCGAGCGGCGCCACGCCGCCCGAGCAGGTAAACCGGTCGCGATCGATCGTAAACAGCTGATCGCTGATCAGCACCCGCGGGAACTCCTCGCGCAGCGCCGACAGGTTCTCCCAGTGGATCGTGGCCCGGTACTGGTCAAGGAGTCCGGCGCGCGCCAGCGCGTAGCCGCCGGTGCAGAGTGCACCGAGCGGAACGCGCTGATCGGCGAGCCGGCGCAGCAGCGAGAAAAGGGCCGGCGACACGGCGTCGCGCACGTTAATGCCGCCACAGACGAACAGGATGTCGACCCGCCCGAGCTGCTCGACCCCGACGGTCGGTGTCATGGTCAGGCCGCTGGACGACACGGCGGGCTGCCCGTCGAGGCTGATGATCGGCCATTCGTAGATGGTCTGGCCGGAGAGGCTGTTGGCCATCCGCAGCGGTTCGAGCGCATTGCTGAGTGCGATCAGCGAGTAATTCGGCAGCGTCAGGAAGCCGTAGCGGGACCGCCGGACGACCGCCGCGGATTTCTGCTGCAAGAGCTCTGGCATGGTTCGCCCCCGGCGCGGCATCCGAGGTCACCGACCCGGGGCGCAGCGCATGACTGTACGAATGCCAGATTACGACGATCAGATGTCGCTTTTCAATCATGCCGCCTCGTCGCCGGTGCCGTCCGGCGCGGCTAAGCCCGTGATTTGCCGTAATCGGCGGCGCGACGGGCGCGCCCGCACCGGTCGCCCGGGGTCCCGGCGGCCGACGCGTCGCCGCGGGATAGCTCGTTGTCGCAATTGGGCCTATGCGGACGCTGCCGCTGGTTACACTGGGGCGATTGCCTGCGTCGCCAGCGAGCCGCGGCACCCCTCTGTTACGGAGTGAACGAATGAAGACTCATGCTCGGGTAGTCGTGATCGGCGGCGGTGTCGTGGGCGTCAGCACGCTCTACCACCTCGTGAAGAAAGGCTGGTCGGACGTTGTACTGCTCGAGCGCTCGGAGCTGACCGCAGGCTCCACCTGGCACGCCGCGGGTCTCCTGCCGCTCTTTAATATGAGCTACACCGTCGGCCAGCTGCACAAGTACTCGGTCGACCTCTACAAGCGCCTGCCGGCCGAGACCGGCCAGGACGTCAGCTTCCACGTGACCGGCAACCTGCGCCTCGCCACCTGCAAAGACCGCATGGACGAGTACCTGAAGTACTGCAGCACCGCGAACACCATCGGCGTGCCGTTCAAGATCATCAGCCCGAAGGAAGTCAAAGAGCTGTGGCCGCTCGTTGACCTCGGCGGCGGCGATACGCCGGAGATCATCGGCGCGCTCTACCACCCGGACGACGGGCACATTGCCCCGGCCGACCTCACGATGGCCCTGCGCAAGGGCGCGCGCAGCGGCGGCGCCGAGATCTACGAGCAGACCGAGGTCACGGCCGTCGCCCAGACCGCGAGCGGCGAGTGGCAGCTGACGACCAACAAGGGTGTCATTACCTGCGAGCACGTGGTCTGCGCCACCGGCAACTACGCGCGCCAGACGGGACGCATGTTCGGCATCAACGTGCCGGCGATTCCGGTTGAGCACCAGTACATCGTTTACGACGAGTCACCGGAGCTCAAGGCCTACCGCGAGGGCGGTGGCCGGGAACTCGCCGTGCTGCGCGAGTCCGACAAGTCCTACTACCTGCGCGAGGAGCGCATGGGCTGGATCCTTGGCCCCTACGAGCACGGCGCCCCGGCGCGCTTCGCTGACGGGGTACCCGACTGGTTCGGCAAGAGCCTGTTCGAGGGCGACCTCGACCGCCTGCTGCCGCACGTCGAGGCCGCGATCAAGCGCGTGCCGGCCCTCGAGCACTGCGGCATCAAGGACATCGTCAACGGCCCGATCTCCTACACGCCGGACGGCTCGCCGCTGATCGGGCCCGCGGGACTGAAGCGCAACCTCTGGCTCAACGAAGGTCACTCGTTCGGCATCACGGCCGCGGGTGGCTCGGGCTGGCAGCTCGCCGAGTGGATCGTCGAGGGTGAGCCCGGCATCGACATGCTCGCCACCGACCCGCGCCGCTTCGGCGGCTTCGCCGGCAAGCACTTCACGGTCGCGAAGAACGAAGAGGCGTACCGCGAGGTCTTCACGATCCACTACCCGGACGAGGAGCGCGGTGCGGCGCGCCCGGGCAAGACCACCCCGATCTACGACAAGCTCGATCGGATGGGCGCCGTGTTCGGCCAGCGCTACGGCTGGGAGCGCGCCAACTGGTTTGCGCCGGAGGGTACCGAGCGCAAGGACAAGTGGAGCTTCCGCCGCTCGAACTACTTCCCGCACGTCGGCCGCGAAGTGCTGCTGATGCGCGAAAAGGTCGGCGTCATCGACCTGACGCCGTTCACCAAATTCGAGGTCACCGGCGCCGGCGCCGAGGCCTGGCTCGACTCGCTGGTCGCGAACAAGGTGCCGACCAAGATCGGGCGCATCGCGCTCTGTCACGCGCTGACCAAGCGTGGCGGCATCCGCTCCGAGTTCACGATCACGAAGCTTGCCGAGCACCATTTCTACGTCGTCAGCGCCGGTGCCGCCGAGCGCTACGACACCGACTACCTGCAGAAGCACCTGCCGACCGACGGTTCGGTTCAGCTGCGTCCGATCACGACCTCGCGTGGCTGCTTTGTGCTCGCGGGCCCTCGGTCGCGCGACGTACTCGCCAAGCTCACCGACACGCCGCTCGACAACGCGTCCTTCCCCTGGCTCACGAGCCAGGTGATCGAGGTTGGCCTCGCGACCGACGTCTACGCGCTGCGGGTCAACTTCGTCGGATCGCTCGGCTGGGAGCTGCACTTCCCGATCGAATACGCGAACCACATTTTCGACCAGCTGTTCGCGGCCGGGAAGGAATACGGCATCGGCATGGTCGGCATGCGGGCGATGGAGTCGCTGCGCCTCGAGAAGTCGTACCGGATGTGGGGTTCGGATCTCACCCGTGACTACACGCCGTTCGAGGCCAGCCTCGACCGCTTCGTGCGCATGAACAAGGGTGACTTCATCGGCAAGGCAGCGCTGGAGGCGCAGCTCAAGAAGGGCGTGCCGCACCGCTTCATCACGGTCGAAGTGCACGGCGTGACGGATGCCGACCCGCTCGGCAACGAGCCGCTCTACGACCTCAAGGGCAACCTGGTTGGCCGCGCGACGGCCGGCTACTACGGCCACTTCCTGAAGAAGAGCCTCGCGGTCGGCTACGTCAGCCCGGATTTCACGACCCCGGGCACCGAGCTCGAGATCGAGATTCTGGGTGAGCGCAAGCGCTGCACCATTGTCGTCGAATCACCGCACGACCCGGAGAACCTGGAACTCAAGGCCTGACCCCGAGCGACGCGGACCATCGAGGATTGAGCATGCAGCGCTATTCAGCCTTGTCGATATTCCACCGTGGCCTGTCCGGCCACGAGAGCTGGCGGCCACAGTGGCGACGCGCCGCGCCCAAGGCCGCCTACGACGCGGTGATCGTCGGTGGCGGCGGGCATGGCCTCGGCACGGCCTATTACCTCGCCTCGGTCCACGGCCTGACCAACATCGCGGTGCTCGAGAAAGGCTGGGTCGGCGGGGGCAACACCGGTCGCAACACGACCATCATCCGCTCGAACTACCTGTTCGACGAGAGCGCCGCCCTCTACAACCACGCGCTCAAGCTCTGGGAGGACCTGTCCCAGGTCCTGAACTACAACGTGATGTACTCGGCGCGTGGCGTCATGATGCTGGCGCACAACGTGCACGACGTACAGGTCGCGAAGCGCCACATCCACGCCAACCGCTGCAACGGCGTGGACAACGAGTGGCTGACGCCCGAGCAGGCGAAGGAGTTCTGCCCGCCGCTCAACATCAGTGACAACATCCGGTACCCGGTGCTCGGTGCCGCGCTGCAGCGCCGCGGCGGCACGGCCCGCCACGACGCGGTCGCCTGGGGTTATGCGCGGGCGGCGGACGCGCTCGGCGTCGACATCATCGAGAACTGCGAGGTCACGGGCTTTCGCAAGGACGCGCACGGCGCCATCGAGGCGGTGGAAACCTCGCGCGGGCTCATCACGACGCGCAAGGTTGGCGTCGTCGCGGCCGGCAACACGAGCGCGGTGATGCGCCTCGCGGACGTCCGGCTGCCGCTCGAGAGCTTCCCGCTGCAGGCGCTCGTCTCCGAGCCCGTGAAGCCCGCCTTCCCCTGCGTCGTGATGTCGAACACCATCCACGCCTACATCAGCCAGTCCGACAAGGGCGAGCTCGTGATCGGCGCGGGTACCGATGCCTACACGTCCTACACCCAGCGTGGCGGGCTGCACATCAACACCCACACGCTCGACGCGATCTGCGAGCTGTTCCCGATGTTCCGCCGCATGCAGATGCTGCGCAACTGGGGCGGTATCGTCGACGTGACGCCCGACCGCTCGCCGATCATCGCCAAGACGCCGGTGAAGGGTCTCTACGTCAACTGCGGCTGGGGCACCGGTGGGTTCAAGGCGACGCCAGGCTCCGCGCACGTGTTCGCGCACACGATCGCCAATGACGAGCCGCACCCGATCAACGCGCCTTTCAATATCGAGCGCTTCCGCGACGGCTTCCTGATTGACGAGGCGGCCGCGGCGGCGGTCGCCCACTGAGGCTCACCCGATGCTACAGATCCAGTGTCCCTACTGCGGCGTGCGTCCCGAGTCGGAGTTCGCCTACGGCGGCGAGGCGCACATCGCCCGCCCCACCGATCCGTCGACGCTGAACGATGACCAGTGGGCTGAGTTTCTCTACATGCGAACCAACACGAAGGGCGTGCACGCCGAGCGCTGGCGCCACGCGCGTGGCTGTAATCGCTTCTTCAACGCGCTGCGCGACACGACGTCCGATCGCTTCCTTGCGTTTTATCGCACCGGCGAGCCGCGCCCGGTGCTTGCCGGAGGCAAGCCATGAGCGCCTTTCGCACCGCGACGGGCGGGCGTATCGACCGCTCGCGGGTCATCGAGTTTGAGTTCGACGGCGTACGCTACACGGGCCTCGCCGGCGACACGCTGGCCTCGGCCCTGCTCGCCAACGGCGTGCACCTCATGGGACGCTCGTTCAAGTACCACCGGCCGCGCGGCGTGCTTGGCGCCGGCGCCGAGGAACCGAACGCGCTGGTCGGGGTATGGCGCGACGAGGCGCGCTACACGCCGAACCTGCGCGCCACGACCGTCGAGCTCTACGCGGGACTCAAGGCCGAGAGCCAGAACCGCTCCCCGAGCCTCACGGTCGATAAGGGCAGCGTCAATTCGCTGCTCTCGCCGTTCATTCCGGCGGGCTTCTACTACAAGACCTTCATGTGGCCGAAAGGCGCCTGGAAGTCGCTCTACGAGCCCGCCATCCGCGAGGCCGCGGGCCTCGGCCGGGCGCCGCGCCTTGCCGATCCCGACCGCTACGGCAACCGCCACGCGCACTGCGACGTGCTGGTCATCGGCGCGGGCCCGGCCGGCATCGCCGCGGCGCGGGCTGCCGCCGCCGCCGGTGCCTCGGTCATCCTCTGCGACGAGCAGGCCGAATTTGGCGGTTCGCTGCTGGCCGACCCGACGGCCGAGATCGACGGCCAGCCCGCCGCCCAGTGGCTTGCCGCCTCTCTCGCGGAACTCTCGGCGGCGTCCCGCGTCACGCTGCTGGGTCGCACGACCGCGTTCGGCTACTTCCCGCACAACCACGTTGGCCTCAACCAGAAGCTGACCGACCACCTCGACAAACCCGCCGAGGGTGCGATCCGGGAACGGCTGTGGCAGGTGCGCGCCTCCCAGGTGCTGATTGCCCAGGGTGCGATCGAACGGCCGCTGGTATTTCCGGGCAATGACCTGCCGGGGATCCTGCTCGCCTCGGCGGCACGAACCTACCTCAACCGGTACGGCGTTCGCGTCGGCGAGCAGATTGCGGTCGTCACCGCGCACGACGCGGCCTACCAGACCGCCTTTGAACTGAAGGCGGCCGGTGCCGGCATCGCCGTGATCGCCGATGTCCGTGCCGACGTGGATGCCGCCCTGCTCGAGCAGGCGGCGGGTCTTGGCATCACCGTGAGGCGCGCTGCCACGGTACTCGGAACCACCGGCAAGCTGCGGGTCACGGGCCTCGTGCTCGGCTCGGTCAGCGGCGAGGCGGTCCAGGCCGGCGACACGATCGCCTGCGACGCCGTGATCATGTCCGGCGGCTTCACGCCGAGTGTTCACCTGCACTCCCAGTCGCGGGGCAAGCTCGAGTGGCAGCCGGCACTGGGCGCCTTCGTCCCGGGTGAGGCGGCGGAGGCCACGCTCTCGGCCGGCGCGTGCCGCGGCGTGTTCGGACTCGCGGCCGTCCTCAATGACGGCGCGGCGCAGGGCGCGGCGGCAGCCACCGCGGCCGGACACGGCGCCGGCGTGCGCACCTACCAGGCGAGCGAGGCCGCGCGCCACGGCGGCGGCTTCCTCGGCGCGCTGCCCCAGCCGGGCGGCAAGCCCGGCAAGAAGGCGTTCCTCGACTGGCAGAACGACGTCACGACCCGCGACATCGCGCTCGCGATCCGCGAGGGCTTCGTCTCGGTCGAGCACGTCAAGCGCTACACGACGAACGGCATGGCGACCGACCAGGGCAAGACGTCGAACATGAACGCGCTGGCTCTGGTCGCGGCAACGCTCGGCAAGCCGATCCCGGAGTGCGGCCTGACGACCTTCCGCATGCCCTACACCCCGGTGACCTTCGGCAGCTTCGCCGGCTACTCGCGCGGGGATCTCTTTGAGCCCGTGCGACGGACCGCGATCCATGACTGGGCGCGCGAGCACGGTGCGGTGTTCGAAGACGTCGGCGCCTGGAAGCGGGCACGCTACTTCCCGCGCGGCGGCGAGGACATGCACGAGGCCGTGAACCGCGAGTGCATCGCCCTGCGGCACGGCTGCGGCATCTTCGACGCCTCGACACTCGGCAAGATCGAGGTCGTGGGCCCGGATGCCGCGACGTTCCTCGAGCGGCTCTACGTCAATTCCTGGGCGAACCTCAAGGTGGGCCGGTCCCGCTACGGCATCCTCTGCCGCGAGGACGGCTTCGTCTACGACGACGGCGTCATCGCCAGGCTCGCCGAAGACCGCTTCCACGTCACGACCACGACCGGCGGCGCGGCGCGCGTCTACGCGTTCATGGAGGACTACCTGCAGACCGAGTGGCAGGACCTCAGGGTGTGGCTGACCTCGATCACCGAGCAGTACTCGGTCATCGCCGTCCAGGGCCCGAATGCGCGGCGCGTTCTCGAGCCGCTCATCGAGGGTGTCGACCTGTCCGCGACCGCGCTGCCGCACATGGGCGTGGCCACCGGGCGGATTCTCGGCGTGCCGATGCGCCTCTTCCGCGTCAGCTTCACCGGTGAGCTCGGCTTCGAGGTCAACGTGCCAGCCGATTACGGTCGCGCGGTGTGGGAGGCGATCTTCGCGTCCGGCGAGTCGCACGGCATCGTGCCGTACGGTACGGAGGCCATGCACGTGCTGCGCGCGGAGAAGGGCTACATCATCGTCGGCCAGGAAACCGACGGCACGCTGACGCCGGACGACGCGGGTCTCGGCTGGGCGATCGGCCGCCAGAAAGCGGATTTCGTCGGCAAGCGCTCACTCGCCCGGGCTTCGATGCAGACCGCCGATCGCAAGCAGCTCGTCGGCCTTCGCACGGTCGATCCGGCCGTGGTGCTTGAGGAAGGCGCACAGATCGTCGACTCGCCGGGACAGACCCCGCCGATGCGCCTGATCGGGCACGTCACCTCGTCCTACCACAGCGCCGTGCTCGGCCACTCGATCGCGCTCGCCGTGGTGCGGGGCGGGCGGGCCCGGCTCGGGCACACGCTTTACGTCCCCATGCCGGAGGGCGATATTCCGGTCACGGTGACCTCGACCGTGTTCTACGACGCGGATGGAGCACGCCTGCATGGCTGACACGACCCCGACCCGGATTCCGGCCTCCCTGATCGATGCACGCCGCTCGCCGGTGGTGACGCGCCGGGACTGGCTGCAGCCGCTCGCGCCGCGGGCCCGCTTTACGCTCCGCGGTGGCGCCGATGCCCGGCGCGCTGCCGGGGCCGCCTTCGGCCTCGTGCTGCCCGAAGACGCCTGCCGCTCGGCGGCCACCCCGACCCGGGCCGCGCTGTGGCTCGGTCCGGACGAGCAGCTGCTCCTTGGCCTCGAGACGGACACCGCGAGCATCCAGGAGGGCCTCGAGCAGGCGCTGCGGGGCATCGCCCATTCGCTGGTCGACGTCAGTCACCGCCAGACGGCGCTTGAGATCAGCGGTCCGCACGCGGAAGCGATCCTGAACGGCGCATCACCGCTCGACCTGTCGCTCAGCGCCTTTCCGGTCGGGATGTGCACCCGCACGGTGTTCGAGAAGGCGGACGTCGTGCTGTGGCGCCCGCGTGCCGACACCTTCCACATCGAGGTCTGGCGCTCCTTCACCGATTACGTGAGCTCACTGATCGCCGAGATCGGTCGCGAGTACTACCCGGGTGACGGACGCGCCGCCTGATCCTTTATGTCAGGCGGGCGCACCCTGCCGAACGGAGCCACGCCCATGAACCTAAGCGTCCTTGATATCTTCAAGATCGGCATCGGCCCGTCCAGCTCGCACACGATGGGGCCGATGAATGCAACGCGGATGTTCTGCGAGGACCTCGTCAGCCGAGGGCTGTTCGATGCGACCCGCCAGGTCAGCGTACAGCTTTACGGCTCGCTGGCCCTCACCGGGCGCGGCCATTGCACCGACCGCGCGGTGCTTCTCGGCCTCGAGGGCTTCGCGCCCGAAACGCTCGATCCGGATCTCGTCGAACCGACGCTCGCCCGCATCCAGTCCTCGCAGCGACTGAAGCTCCTCGGCCGGCACGAGGTGGAGTTCGATGAAGCACTCGATCTCCTGTGGCTGAAGGACCAGGTGCTTGCCGGACATCCGAACGGCATGCGCGTGACGGCGTTCGGTGACGGTCGGGAAGCGCTCTACAGCGAGGAGTTCTACTCGATCGGCGGCGGCTTCGTGCTGCGCGCCTCGGAGCTTGGCGCAGCCGCCGGCAGTGGCCGGGAGGTCAAGGTTCGCTACCCGTTCTCGTCCGGCGATTCGCTGCTCGCGCAGTGCCGGGAGCACGGCCTCGAGATCCACGAGCTGGTGGCGGCCAACGAGCTCGCGTTCCGCCCCGCCGCGGAGACGGAAGCGGCGCTGCTGCGCATCTGGGGCGTGATGCAGGCCTGCGTCGAGCGCGGCTTCAAGGCGAGCGGCCTGCTGCCCGGCTCGCTCAAGGTCCGCCGGCGCGCGCCGAAGCTCTACCGCACGCTGTCGGAGTCGCGGGAAGTCCGGCCGCTCGACGTGATGGACTGGGTCGACGCGTTCGCGCTCGCCGTCAACGAGGAAAACGCGGCCGGCGGCAAGGTCGTGACCGCGCCGACCAACGGCGCGGCAGGCATCGTCCCGGCGGTCCTCATGTTCTACAACCGGTTCGAGCCGGGCGCGTCGGACGCCGGCGTCCTGCGCTTCCTGTACACGGCCGGTGCGATCGGCATGCTGTACAAGACCAACGCCTCGATCTCCGGCGCCGAGATGGGCTGCCAGGGCGAGGTGGGCGTGGCCTGCTCGATGGCCGCCGGCGGCCTCGTGGCCGCACTCAACGGCAGCAACGGCCATGTCGAGAATGCCGCCGAGATCGGCATGGAACACAACCTCGGTCTGACCTGCGACCCGGTGGCGGGCCTCGTGCAGATCCCGTGCATCGAGCGCAACGCGATGGGTGCGGTCAAGGCCATCAACGCGGCGCGCCTTGCGATGCGCGGTGACGGCACGCACAAGGTGTCGCTCGATCACGTGATCGCGACCATGCGCCAGACCGGACTCGACATGTCGGTCATCTACAAGGAAACCTCGGAAGGCGGCCTCGCCGTCAACGTGCCGGAGTGCTGACACCGGGAGGCTGCCGTGGCCGTCTCACCCCCTGATACACCGAGCCTGACCGTCGACATCGTGCGCTGGTCGCGCACGCACCAGGTCGCGCTCGACGATGCGGTCGTGACCGAAGAGCCGCTCGAAATCCGCGTCCGCGCCGGCACCGGATCCGCCTACGCCACGCTTGCGATCACGATGCGCACGCCCGGTCACGACGTCGAACTTGCGCTCGGCTTCCTGTACGGCGAGGGCCTGCTGGTCGCGCGTGGGGACGTACTCGAGGCGCAGATCTGCACCACCACGAGCAACGTGGTCAACGTCACGGTGCGGCCGGACCTTGATCTGCGCGCCAAAACGGAATCCCGCCGCTTCTACACGACGTCGAGCTGCGGCCTGTGCGGCCGCAGCTCGCTCGATGCGGTGGCCGCCGCCCTCAAAGGGCGCCGCGTGGCCGGTGACCGCCCGGTAAGTACCGATACGCTTACCGCCCTGCCCGTGCTGCTGCGCGGGCGGCAGACCGTGTTCCATGCCACCGGCGGCCTGCACGGGTGTGGGCTCTTTACGGCCGGCGGTGAGCTCGTTGCGGTGCGCGAGGACGTGGGCCGACATAATGCCGTCGACAAGCTCGTCGGCCGGTCCTTCCTGGACGGGACCCTGCCGGGCACCGACCGGATCCTGATGCTGAGCGGGCGGGCCGGCTTCGAGCTCGTGCAGAAGGCCGTGATGGCCGGCATCTCGGTCGTCGCCGCGGTCGGTGCGCCGACCTCGCTCGCCGTGGAACTGGCCCGAACCGCCGGCCAGACGCTGGTCGGCTTCGTGACGCCCGAGCGGCTGAACGTGTACGCCGGCGGCCACCGGCTGGGCCTTGACGGACCGGCCGGCGGTGCCTGACGGCCGGCGGCCCGTGGTATTCTGGAGCGGTTCCAAATCGATTCTTACCGCGGTAGTTCAGGCAGTGGATAACTCGCACATGACGGCATTTTCGGCGGCGGACGTCAGCCTCGTTGAGCGCATTGCGGCCGACCTCGCGCACAAACCCGGGCCGCTGCTCGAGGTGCTGCACGGCGTCCAGCACGCCCTGGGCTACGTGCCGGCCGACGCCGTGCCGGTGATCGCCCGCGTGCTGAACCTGTCGCGCGCCGAGGTACACGGCGTCGTGACCTTCTACCACCACTTTCGCAGCACGAAGCCGGGCCGGACGATCGTCCAGGTCTGCCGTGCCGAGGCCTGCCAGTCGATGAACGGCGCGGCGCTCGAGGCGCACGCCAAGGCACGTCTCGGCGTCGACTACCACGGGACCACCGCCGACGGCCGCTACTCGCTCGAGCCCGTCTACTGCCTTGGCAACTGCGCGCTGGCGCCGTCGGTGATGATCGGTGACGACATCCACGGCCGGGTGACGCCGGCGCGGTTTGACGCGCTGCTCGAAGGAGAAGGCGCATGACGGTTACCGTTTACGTACCGAAGGACTCGAGCGCCCTGTCGCTCGGCGCCGAAGCCGTGGCTCGCGCCATCGAGCGCGAGGCCGCGACCCGTGGTGAAGCGGTTCGCCTGGTCCGCAACGGCTCGCGCGGCCTTTACTTCCTGGAGCCCATGGTCGAGGTCATGGTCGCCGGTGAGCGCTACGCGTACGGTCCGGTCGACGTCACCGACGTGCCGGGGCTGTTCGATGCCGGCTTTCTGAAGGGCGGCAGCCATCCGCTCGGTCACGGCCGGACCGAGGCAATCCCCTACCTCGCCAGGCAGCAGCGTCTCACCTTCGCCCGCGTCGGCATCACCGACCCCGCGAGCGTGGCCGACTACCTGCTGCACGGCGGTTACGTGGGCCTTAAGAACGCGCTCGCGATGGCGCCGTCCGACATCGTCAAGACCGTGACGGACTCCGGCCTGCGCGGACGGGGCGGTGCCGCCTTTCCGACCGGCATCAAGTGGAAGACCGTGCTCGACCAGCCCGTGGAACAGAAGTACGTCTGCTGCAACGCCGACGAGGGAGACTCCGGCACGTTCTCCGACCGCATGATCATGGAAGGCGATCCGTTCGCCCTGATCGAGGGCATGACCATCGCCGGGCTCGCGGTCGGCGCGACGATGGGCTACATCTACGCCCGCGCCGAGTACCCACACGCCTGTCGCGCGCTCGCGACCGCGATCGACGCGGCGCGCAACGCCAATTTCCTCGGCGACAACATCCAGGGCACCGGCCGGCGCTTTGACATCGAGGTCCGCCTCGGTGCCGGCGCCTACATCTGCGGTGAAGAGACGTCGATGCTGGAGAGCCTCGAGGGCAAGCGTGGCGAGGTCCGTGCCAAGCCACCGCTGCCGGCGATCGAGGGCCTGTTCGGCAAGCCGACCGTGGTCAACAACGTGATTTCGCTCGCGACGGTGCCGGTCATCCTGGCCAAGGGCGGCGAGTACTACCGGGACTTCGGCGTCGGTCGCTCGCGCGGCACCCTGCCGCTGCAGCTGACCGGCAACCTGAAGCGCGGCGGCCTGGTCGAACTCGCCTTCGGCTGCTCGCTCCGGGAGCTGCTCTACGATTACGCCGGCGGCTCGGCCACCGGCCGCCCGCTGAAGGCGATCCAGGTCGGCGGGCCGCTCGGCGCCTACCTACCGGAATCGCAGTTCGACACCGTGGTCGATTACGAGGCGCTGGCGGCCATCGGCGCGCTGCTCGGCCACGGCGGCATCGTCGCCTTCGACGACACCGTCGACATGGCGCACATGGCCCGCTACGCGATGGAATTCTGTGCCACCGAGTCCTGCGGCAAGTGCACGCCGTGCCGGATCGGCTCGACTCGCGGCCAGGACGTGATCGCCGACATCAAGGCAGGTCACCGCCGCGACGAGAACCTGACGCTGCTGAACGAATTGCTGGACACCATGCAGTACGGATCGCTGTGCGGCCTCGGCGGCATGACGCCGTACCCGGTCCGCAGCGCCCTCAAGCATTTCCCCGCGGACTTCGGTCCGCAACGCGCCTAACGCCACTCTGCGGAGCACGGACATGTACGCGATCGACCACCACGACCTTGGAACGCCGGCCACCGACGGCGCGCCCGTGACCCTCGACATCGACGGCCAGAGCGTCACCGTACCGGCCGGTACGTCGCTGATGCGCGCGGCCGCGCTGGCGGGTGGCGCGATCCCGAAGCTCTGCGCCACCGACACGTTAAAGGCCTTCGGCTCCTGCCGCCTGTGCCTCGTGGAGATCGAAGGCCGCAAGGACTTCCCGGCCTCGTGCACGACGCCCGTGGCTTCCGGCATGAAGGTCCGTACGCAGAGCGAGACGCTGTCGAAGCTGCGCCGTGGCGTCATGGAACTGTACGTCTCGGACCACCCGCTCGAGTGCGCGACCTGCCCGGCGCAGGGGCACTGTGAGCTCGAGTCGATGGCCGAGGCCGTCGGCGTGAAGGCCTCGCCCTACGGTGGCACCGGCCCGCGTCATCAGGGCCAGCCGCTCGACAACAGCAACCCTTACTTCAATTTCAATCCCGATCTGTGCATCGTCTGCTCGCGCTGCGTCCGCGCCTGCAACGAGGTGCAGGGCACGTTCGCGCTGTCGATCGATTCGCGCGGCTTCGCGTCGAAGATCGCCGCGAGCCAGGATGAACTCTTCATCACGTCCGAGTGCGTCTCCTGCGGCGCCTGCGTCGAGTCGTGCCCGACCGCCGCGCTGTCGGAAAAGAGCCTCATCACGGTCGGCAAGCCGACCGAGGCCGTGTCGACCACCTGCGCGTACTGCGGCGTCGGTTGCTCGTTCGTCGCCGAAGTGAAGGACAACGCGGTCGTGCGCATGGCGCCCAACCGTGACGGCGATGCCAACCACGGCCACGCCTGCGTCAAGGGTCGCTTTGCCTACGGCTACGCGACCCACGCCGACCGCATCACGAAGCCGATGGTCCGCGCCAACATCACCGATCCCTGGCGCGAGGTCAGCTGGGACGAGGCGATCGCGTATGCCGCGGGCGAATTCAAGCGCATCCAGGCGAAGTACGGCCGCGACTCGATCGGCGGCATCACCTCGTCGCGCTGCACGAACGAGGAAACCTACCTCGTGCAGAAGCTCGTGCGAGCCGCGTTCGGCACCAACAACGTCGACACCTGCGCGCGGGTCTGCCACTCACCGACCGGCTACGGCCTCAAGGCCACTATCGGTGAGTCCGCCGGCACCCAGGCGTTCACCTCGGTGATGGATGCCGACGTGATCGTGGTCATCGGCGCGAACCCGACGGACGGCCACCCGGTGTTTGCCTCGCAGCTCAAGCGCCGTCTGCGCCAGGGCGCGAAGCTTGTCGTCATCGACCCGCGGGCAATCGATCTCGTGCGCACGCCGCATGTCCGGGCCGAGCATCATCTCGCGCTCAAGCCCGGTACCAACGTGGCGGTGGTGAACGCGATCGCCCACGTCGTCGTGACCGAGGGACTCGCGCGGGAAGACTACGTCGCGGAGCGTTGCGACACCGATTCCTACGCGCGCTGGAAGGCCTTCGTCAGTCAGCCCGCGAACTCGCCAGAGGCCCTCGAAGCCGTGACCGGCGTGCCGGCGGCCACGGTCCGCGCCGCGGCCCGCCTCTACGCTACCGCGAAGAACGGCGCCATCTATTACGGGCTCGGGGTCACCGAGCACAGCCAGGGCACGACGACCGTCA
The DNA here is from genome assembly GCA_903890265.1 of uncultured Pseudomonadota bacterium. Taxonomy (GTDB): domain Bacteria; phylum Pseudomonadota; class Gammaproteobacteria; order Steroidobacterales; family Steroidobacteraceae; genus CAIKMS01. Next base: position 24,538 of record CAITAM010000279.1, read on the forward strand.
TGGCGATCGCGAACCTCGCCATGGTGACCGGCAATGTCGGCCGCGAGGGCGTCGGCATCAACCCGCTGCGTGGGCAGAACAACGTCCAGGGCTCCTGCGACATGGGTTCGTTCCCGCACGAGTTCCCGGGCTACCGGCACGTGTCGGACGAGGCGACCCGCCAGCTCTTCTCGTCGGCGTGGGGCGTACCGCTGCAGGGCGAGCCGGGCCTGCGGATCCCGAACATGTTCGAGGCAGCGCTCGACGGCAGCTTCAAGGGTCTCTACGTCCAGGGCGAGGACATCGCGCAGTCCGATCCCAACACCCAGCACGTCTCGGCGGCGCTGACCTCGCTCGAGTGCCTCGTCGTGCAGGACCTCTTCCTGTGCGAGACCGCGAAGTTCGCCCACGTCTTCCTGCCGGGCTCCTCGTTCCTCGAGAAGGACGGCACGTTCACCAACGCCGAGCGGCGCATTTCGCGCGTTCGCCAGGCCATCGAGCCGCTCGCCGGCCTCGCGGACTGGGAAGTGACCTGCCGCCTGTCGAACGCCCTCGGCTACCCGATGAACTACGCGCATCCGTCCGAGATCATGGACGAGATCGCGCGCCTGACGCCGACCTTCACCGGCGTGTCCTACGAGGCGCTCGATCGTCTGGGCAGCATCCAGTGGCCGTGTAACGCCGACGCGCCGGACGGCACGCCGACGATGCATATCGAGCGGTTCGTGCGTGGCGTCGGCCGTTTCTACGTGACCGAATACGTGCCGACGGACGAGCGCGTCAACAGCCGCTTCCCGCTGATCCTGACCACCGGGCGCATCCTGTCGCAGTACAACGTCGGCGCGCAGACACGCCGGACCGACAACGTCGCCTGGCACAGCGAGGATCGCCTCGAGATCCATCCGGACGACGCCGAGGCACGCGGCATCAACAGTGGCGACTGGGTGGGCATTGCGAGCCGGGCCGGTGACACGGTGCTGCGTGCGACCGTCACCGAGCGTGTGCAGCAGGGCGTCGTCTACACGACGTTCCACTTCCCGGAATCGGGCGCGAATGTCATCACGACGGACAACTCGGACTGGGCGACCAACTGCCCGGAGTACAAAGTGACAGCCGTGCAGGTGACCAAGGTCAGCCAGCCGTCCGAGTGGCAGACCCGCTACCGCCAGTTCTCGAAGGAGACGACCCGCGTCGCCCGCGAGACCCCGCTCAGCACGGCCGGCTGAGGGCCCGACGATGGACGCGGATTACCTGATCAAGATGGCCAACCAGATCGGCGCCTTTTTCCACGGCGAATCGGCGCCGGGTCAGGCGCCGGCCGATATCGCCGGGCACATCGAGCGGTTCTGGGACAAGCGCATGAAGGCCGCGATCGTGGCCCACCTCGCTGCCGGCGGACACGGTCTTGAGCCCGCCGTGCGGGGCGCGGTCGAGATCATCGCCCGCGCCCAGACCGCCAAAGCCGCGTCCTAGCGCGGCTTCTCGAACTTCAGCACGAAGTTGTCGGCCTCGCCGATTGCGAGGTACTTGGCGCGGTCCTGATCCTTCAGGGTCAGGGTTGGCGGCAGGGTCCAGACGCCTTCCTTGTAGTCCTTGGTGTCGCGCGGGTTGGCGTTGATCTCGCTCTTGCCGACGTAGCGGAAGCCCGCCTTCTTGATGAGCTCGATCGCGTAATCCTCGCGCACGTATCCGTTCTCGGCCTTCGGATCCTGCGGCTTGTCCGTGCGCCCGCGATGGGCCTCAACACCGAGCACGCCGCCCGGCTTCAGCGCCGTGAAGCATGCTGCCAGTGCGCGGTCCGCGAAGCCCTCGTACATCCAGTTGTGCAGGTTGCGAAACGTGAGGATCACGTCGACCGACCCGGCCGGTGCGAAGTCCGCCTGGGTGGCCGACAGCCAGCCGACCGTCACCGGACCGTACTCCGGGGCGCGGGTCGCGAGGGCCTCGAGCCAGTGCTGGGTCGTCTCGTTCTCCTCGCCGTCCTTGACGATCGGCGGCAGCGCGGCGACGTAGCGCCCGTGGCCCTGACGCAGGTAGGGCACGAGGATCTCGGTCCAGTAGCCACCGCCCGGCCACAGCTCAACGACCGTCTGCCCCGGCTGCAGGCCAAAAAACGTCAGTTCCTCGGCCGGGTGCCGCGCGGCATCCCGGGCCACGAATTTCGCCGTGCGCGACGGGCTCGCGATCGCGGCCTTGAGCGCGCTGTCGGCGTCCGCCGCCGGGACGGCCTCAGCGGCCAGGAGGGCGACGCCCGCCGCCAGCGCGACGGCCAGGGGGCGTAGTGAACGGGGCATGCGCATGCGATGAACTCCTTCGGCAGGCGTAATGAAATACGTCACGTAGGCCGCCAGTATGACGCAACGGGCAGTGACTGTTCCGTGACTGCCCTGACGCGCCGCAGCATGGCGTGCGCGGCTAGTCGGGCGGATTGTTCGCCTTGAGGAAATTCACCGTCGCCTCCAGCATCTGGCGCCGCGTGGCGCCCATCGACAGCCAGTGGTCCTCCCCCTTCAGGGTCACGAATTCGACGGACTTGCCGGCCTTCGTCAGGGCGTCCCGCATGACCTCGCTCTGGTCAAAGGGCACGACCGTATCGTCCTTGCCGTGAATGAGAAGAATCGGCACGGTCACGTTCGCGACGTGATGCACCGGCGAGATATCGCGCAGATGCTGGTCATCAGGACCCTTCGCGGCCGCGAAGCGCTCGAAATACCGTGCGGCCAGGTTGTCATAGCCCAGGTGCTTGCTGTTGATCCAGTCGAGGAAACGGCCCATGTCGCTGATCCCGGCGACCGACACCGCGCAGCGGTAGACGCCGGGATCAAGGGTTGGACCCGCGAGCGCCGCGTACCCGCCGTAGCTTGCGCCGACGATGCAGACCCGCTTGGCATCCACCTTGCCCTGCTTGACGAGTTCGCGCACCCCGTCGGAGAGGTCGGTCTGCATTTTCTGACCCCACTCGCCGTACCCGGCCTGGACCTGCGCGAGCGACACGGTCGAGCCGCGGAAATTGGGCTCGAGGACCGCGTAGCCCTCGAGTGCGAGGGCCTCCGGCCACCAGTCAAAGTTAGGCGTTGTTCGCGCCTCCGGGCCGCCGTGGGGCAAAACCACGAGCGGGAGATTTTTTGCCTCCCGCCCGGGCGGCAACGTCAGAATCGCCGGGATGGTCAGCCCGTCCGCTGCCTTGTAGCTGATGGCGCGGCGCTCGGCGATCGCCGGCAGTCCGTCGTAAATGTCCATCAGCTTTGAGCCATGCCGCGTATCGAGATCGAAGAAGTGATAGCCATAGCCCTCGGTCGCGCTCGTCACGGCGACGACCCATTGCCTGAAGTCGTCCGAATTACTGATCCACTGGAGATGGGCGCCCGGGTCGACACCTCGTATGCTCGACCAGGCCTGCTGCGTGCCGGCATCGAAGAACGTCAGCTGCTCCGCGGCCGAATCGAACCCACCGATGATGCGCGGCGACAGCCGTGCCGTGAAAAGGCGGCTCATTCCACGCCCCGGTTCGTACTCACCGAGTATCGAGCCGTCGACAAGCGACAGTCGCTTGTACACCTGGATGCCTTCGTCGACGTCCTCCAACACGGCGACGTTCGGATCATCGGTCAGCCCCGCCAGCTGCGGGACGTCGATGGACGCCACGCCAGTCGCCACGACGCTGAGCCACCCGTCCTTGCGCACTCGCAGGGACCATTTCTTGTTGCTCTGGTCGTACTCGAGGGCCGCGCGCACCGTTCCGTCCGCGTCGATCAGCCAGCTCGCGTAGCCACCGTGGGCCTCAGCGATAAGACGCGAGGCGCCGCTGTCAGGATCCACCGTAAAGAGCCCCGGTATGAACGTGTGATTCGACTGGAAATAGCCTTCGGCGAAAATGACATTACGGTCCTTGACCCGCCGGACCGCCGTCAGGGAACCCAGGACATTCAGTGTCGGCGTGTCCTTGACCGTGAAGGTCAATGGCACATCCCGCTTCGTCTTGACGTTGACCACCTGCCCGCCGAACCACTCCCGCCTCGCGCCGATCAGGCCGGCCGGCGGCAATGCCGTCGTCGAGGTCTCGATCAGCAGGCGTTCATCGTCGACCCACTTCATGGCACGCAGCTTCTGGCCGGCGACCTGCCCCCCGTAGACGTAGGCCTTCTCGGTCATCCCGAAGACCTTGATGACAAGTCTTTCGCCGTTAGTCCGCACTAACGCCAAGTATTTGCTGGACGGTGAGATCCTGACCATCTCGACATTCGGCAACTGACCGAGCACGGTGACGTTCGCCGACGCGCCCTCGGCTCCTGCCCAAGACGGAACAAAACTCGGAACCACGAAAAAGAACAGTATTCCAAGCCATCGCTTATGCTGCACGAGCGGCCCCTCTAGTCCGGCGGATTGTTGATCTTGAGGAAGTTCACCGTCGCCTCCAGCATCTGGCGACGGGTCGAACTGGTGGAGAGCCAGTGGTCTTCCCCCTTCAGAGTGACAAACTCCACGGGCTTGCCGGCCTTCTTCAAGGCGTCGCGCATGACCTCGCTCTGGTCGAACGGGACTACCGTATCGTCCTTTCCATGTATCAGCAGGACCGGCACCGTGGCGTTTGCGACGTGATGCACGGGCGAGATATCGCGCAGGTGAGGATCGTCCGCGCCTTTCGCCCCGGTGAAACGGCTCCAATAGCGCTCGGCCGAGTTGCTGTAGCCGCCGTGCTCAGCGGTCACCCAGTCGAGGAAACGGCCGAGATCGCTGATGCCGGCAACGGCGACCGCGCAGCGGTAGACGCCGGGATCCAGCGTGGGCCCTGCCATCGCTGCATAGCCCCCGTAGCTCGCGCCAACGATGCAGACTCGCTTCGGGTCCACCCGGCCTTGCCGCACGAGGTCCCGCACCCCGTCCGACAGGTCCGTCTGCATTTTCTTGCCCCACTCGCCGTGCCCGGCCCGGACGTGGGCGAGCGATACGGTGGAACCGCGGAAGTTCGGCTGGAGCACCGCGTAGCCCTGCAGGGCAAGAGCCTCAACCCACCAGTCGAAATCGACCGTGTCGCGCTCCTGAGGCCCCCCGTGGGGCAAGACGACCAGGGGCAGGTTCTTCGGCTCCCGGTCCGGCGGCAAGGTGAGGATGGCGGGGATGGTCAGCCCGTCCTGCGCCTTGTAGGCGAACTCCCGCGGCTCGGCGATCGTCGTCAGCCCGTCGTAGATGTCCATGAGCTTCACCCCGCGACGGGCGTCGAGGTCAAACAGGTGGTAGCCGTAGCCGTCGGTCGGACTCATGACGCGCATGATCCAGCGTCGGTAGTCGTCGGAATTACTTACCCAGTCAAACACCGCGCCCGGGATGGCTCGGTGCATGCTCGTCCATTCGTTCTGGAGTGCCGGATCGAAGAACGTGGTGCTCTCGCTGGTCGCGTTATGGCCGCCGATAATGCGCGGCGACAGTCGCTCCGTAATCAGGTTCTCCATGCCGTCCGCCGGCTTGAAATCGTCGAGCAGCTTGCCGTCGGTCAGTGACAGCCGCTTGTAGACAGGGATACCGTCCTCGATATAGGTGATAACGCCGACGCCGGCGTCTTCGGTCACGCCGAGCAATTGCGGTCGGTCGATGCCGGCCTCGCCGGTGGCAACCGTCGACAACCGGTTATCCTTGCGTACTTTGAGCGTCCACTTTTTCCGGGCACCGTCGTACTCGAGCACCGCACGGACCACGCCGTCGGCGTCGATCAGCCAGGTTGGCGAGCCGCCGTTGGACTCGGCGATCAGCTTGGTGCGCCCCGTCTCGGGATCGATGCGAAAGAGGCCATCGATGTACTCGTCGCCGGCGAGGTACAGGCCTTCGGCGAAGGCGACGAGGCTGCCCTGCACGCGCCGGACGGTGACCGGCGAGACCAGCACGTTCATCGTCTCCTTGTCTTTTACCTCAAAATTAAACGGCACCACCTTGTGCGTCTTGATGTTAATGCTCTGACCGAGGTACCACTCGCGCTTGCCGCCGGAAAGCCCGATCGGCGCGGCCGTCATGGAGACCTCGACGATCAGGTGCTCGTCGTCGACCCATTCAATACCGCGCAGCTTCTGCTCCGAGACCCGCACCCCGTACACGATCGCCTTCTCGGCAACCCCGTACACGCTGATCGTGCGCTTGTCGCCGTTCGTGCAAACGAAAGCGATGTATTTGCTGGTGGGCGAGATCTCGATCATCTCGACACTGGGCAACTGGCCGAGCACGGCGACCGGCGACGGCACAGCGTCGGCGCCGCGGCCGGCCTGGGAGAAAGTCGCGCTCACCAGACAAAGCAGAATCCAAAGGCCGTGGGTAAAACGCACCTGCCGCTCCCGGTCCGGCGGGCCCGGAGGATGCCCGGCCCTGTGTCCAATCATGCCCGATCGTCATCCTGCTGCCAGCACGGCGCGATTCCGGACGTCCCGGTCCACACAGGCACCAGTCGAGGCGGCATAATCGCGACCAAGCAGGCAATTTCTGCACCACCGTGACGACCGCTGCGGAGCACCCCCTTGCCATGAGCCACCCGACCTCCCTGCCGGCCCTGCTGCCGGTCGACAGTGCCCTTGACCTCGTCGGCAATACGCCGATGGTGCGGGTGACCAAGATTGACACCGGCTGCTGCGAGCTCTACCTCAAGCTCGAGAACCAGAACCCGGGCGGCTCGATCAAGGACCGCATCGCGGTCTCGATGGTCGAGGAGGCCGAGCGCGCGGGCCTGCTCAAGCCCGGCGGCACGGTCGTCGAGGCGACGGCCGGCAACACGGGGCTTGGCCTCGCTCTCGTCGGCCGCAGCAAGGGGTACCGCGTGCACCTCGTCGTGCCGGACAAGATGTCGCGCGAGAAGATCCTGCACCTGCGCGCGCTCGGTGCCGAAGTCGAGATCACCCGCTCGGACGTCGGCAAAGGCCATCCCGACTACTACCACGACCGCGCGGAGCGCTACGCGAAGGCAACGCCGGGCGCGTTCTACGCCAACCAGTTCGCCAATCCGGCAAACCCGCTGACGCACGAGCGGACCACCGGTCCTGAAATCCACGCGCAGCTGGGCGGCGACGTGGACGCGGTGGTCGTGGGCGTCGGTTCCGGCGGCACCCTCACCGGGCTTGGCCGCTATTTTGCGCGCGTCTCGCCGAAGACCCGGATGGTGCTGGCGGACCCCGTGGGCTCGATCCTCGCGCACTTCATCAAGACCGGCGAGATGCTGCCGGCGAAGAGCTGGGCGGTCGAGGGAATCGGCGAGGACTTCGTACCGCCGAACGCGGACCTGTCCTTCGTAGCCGAGGCGTACTCGATCAGCGACGCGGAGAGTTTCGCCACCGCGAGGCTCCTGCTGCAGGCCGAGGGCCTGCTCGGCGGCTCCTCGGCAGGGACGCTGCTCGCCGCGGCGCTGCGCTACTGCCGGGCGCAGGCCACGCCACAGCGGGTCGTGACCTTTGTCTGCGACACCGGCGGTAAATACCTCTCGAAGCAGTACAACGACGTCTGGATGGAGGAAGAGGGGTTCACGGCACTGCCGGAGCAGACCGGCCGGGTTCGGGACCTCATGGTCCGCCGCCATGCCGACGGCGCGACGGTGAGCGTCACGCGCAAGGACACGCTCAGGACCGCCTTCAAGCGCATGAAGACAGCCGACGTGTCGCAGCTGCCGGTGGTCGAGTCGGACACCGTGCTTGGCATCGTCGACGAGACGGACCTCCTCCAGGCGCTGATGGAGCCGGCGGGCCGGGTGACCTTCGACACGGCGGTCGAGGATGTCATGGCGACGACGCTGGAAACCCTCGCGAGCGATGCGCCCATCGCCGCGCTGACGCCGCTCTTCAACCGGGGACACGTCGGCATCGTCGTCGACGGCGGTCGCTTTGTCGGCCTCGTGACCCGCTTCGACCTTCTGAATTTCCTGCGCAGGAGTCACTGACCGTGGCCAAGAAGTCCAAGGGTCCGGCGCCGCACGCGCTCGGCACGCGCGCCATCCACGGCGGCCAGTTTCCGGACCCGTCGACCGGTGCCGTGTCGGTACCCATCTACGCGACCTCCACCTTCGTGCAGTCGAGCCCCGGCGTGCACCAGGGCTACGATTACGCGCGCAGCGGCAACCCGACCCGTGACGCCTTCGAGCGCGGGGTCGCGAGCGTCGAGGGCGGCAGCGCCGGGTTCGCCTTTGGCTCCGGCCTCGCCGCGATCAGCACGGTTCTCGACCTGCTGCCGGCCGGCAGCCACGTGATCGCGAGCGACGACCTGTACGGCGGCACCTGGCGCCTCTTTGAACGGGTCCGCCAGTCCTCGGCCGGACTGCAGGTGTCGTTTGTCGACCTGACCGATCTCGCCGCCGTGGCCGCCGCCTTCCGCCCGGAGACGCGCCTGCTGTGGATCGAGACGCCGACCAACCCGACCCTGAAGCTCGCCGACCTTCGGGCGCTTGCGAAGCTCGCGCGCCGGCACGGCGTCCTCAGTGCTGCCGACAACACGTTCGCCAGTCCCGTGGTGCAGCGGCCGCTGGAGCACGGCATCGATCTCGTGATGCACTCGGCCACCAAGTACCTCGGCGGGCACTCGGACCTGATCGCGGGTGTCGTGGTCGTTGGCGACAACGCCGCGCTCGCCGACCGGCTGCGCTTCCTGCAGAACGCGGTCGGGGCGATTCTCGGGCCCTTCGACAGCTTCCTCGCACTGCGGGGACTGAAGACCCTCGCGGTCCGCGTCGAGCGCCACTGCGAGAACGCGCTGGAACTCGCGCGCTACCTCGAGCGCCAGCCCGGTATCCGTCGCGTGCTGTATCCGGGCCTGCGCTCGCATCCGCAACACGCGCTGGCGCGCCGGCAGATGCAGGGCTTTGGCGGCATCGTCAGCATCGACGTCGAGGGCGGCCTGCGCCGCGCGCGGACGGTCCTCGAGCGCTGCCGGGTCTTCGCGCTCGCCGAGAGCCTCGGTGGCGTCGAGAGCCTCATCGAGCACCCGGGGCTCATGACGCACGCCTCGCTGCCACCCGCGCGACGCCGCGCGCTCGGCATCACGGACGGCCTCATCCGCCTGTCGGTGGGTATCGAGGACGTGCGCGACCTCAGGGCGGATCTGCAGCAGGCGCTGCGCTGAACGCGCGACAGCACACCGGGAAGGTCGAATGAACTACGCTCCCCTCCTCGCCCGCCTCAAGGCCGGCGACATTCTCCTGATGGACGGCCCGACCGGTACCGAGCTGCAGCGCCGCGGGGTGTCGATGGACCCCGCCGCCTGGTGCGGACCGGCGACCCTCGGCAATGACGCGATCCTGACCGAGATCCACCTCGACTACCTGCGGGCCGGCTCCGACGTCATCACCGCCAACACGTTCTCGTCCTCGCGCCTGATGCTCGAGGGCGCGGGCCTCGCCGCACGGGCCACCGAAATCGCGACCCGGGCGGTGGAGGCCGCACTCAGGGCGCGTGAGCTCGCGCCCGATCCCTCGCGGGTGGTGGTGGCCGGCTCCCTGTCGCACATGGTGCCGGTGAGCTCCGGCACGGCAGTGGTCGATCCCGCCCGCGTGCCGAGCGTCGCCGCGATCGCCGATGCCTTCGCCGCGCTCGCACAGGACCTGAAGGCGGCGGGCTGCGATCTCATCATCCTCGAGATGATGTACAACCCGGTCCGCGTGCCGCTGGCGCTCGCGGCGGCGCGCG
>CAITAM010000280.1 GCA_903890265.1 uncultured Pseudomonadota bacterium
CGATGACGGCGTCGGCCTCCGCGTCCGTTAAGGTGCGCGAAGTTTCCTGCAAAATCAATCCTAACGCCACGCTTTTTCTACCGGTTTCTATCCCCTTGCCCCGGTAGACGTCGAAGACCTTAAGTTCTGTGAGTAGGCCTGCGGCAGACACACTAACAGACTCTCGCAACTCGTTGAAAGTGGTGGATTCATCGACCACCACCGCGAGATCGCGACGGATGTGCGGAAAGCGGGAAATCTCTTTCGCCTGAGGCAGTTGCGCCTCATTCATGACGTTTAAATCAAGTTCAAACAGAACCACCGCGCCCGGCAGCCCGAGGGCCGGCACCAGCGACGGGTGCAGCTCGCCGAGGTACCCCACCGGCGCGTCGCCGCGCAGGATCCGGGCCGACCGACCCGGGTGCAGGCACGGCAGCGCGGCCGCCTCGAAGCGGTAGTCCGCGCCGCGCCCCGACAGCGCGAGCAGCGCTTCCACGTCGCCCTTGACGTCGAAGAAGTCCACGGTCGCGGCCGCCGCACCCCACTGCTCGGGCAGCACGCGCCCGGCCGCGAGGCCGGCCAGCGTCGGCCGCTCGGTCAGCCGGCCGGCGTGCACGGTGAATCGCGCGCCGATCTCGAACGAGCGGCCGCGGTCCTGCTGGCGCCGGGCGTTCTGCGCCCACGTCCGGACGAGGCCCGGCCACAGCGAGACGCGCATGGTCGCGAGGTCCGCGGACAGCGGGTTGGCCAGCGTCAGCGTCTCGGCGTCCGGGAACAGCGTCGCCTGGAAGCCCGGTTCGACGAAGGTGTAGTTCAGGACCTCGTCGTAGCCGCGCTCGATGAGGGTGCGGCCGTAGCGCTCGTCGCTGACCCGCGCCTCGGGGTACGCGCGCGGCCGGGCCGGCGCCGGCTGGTCGAGGTCGGGAATCTCGTTGTAGCCGTAGACGCGGGCGATCTCCTCGATGAGGTCCGCCTCGAGCGCCAGGTCAAAGCGCCAGCTCGGCACGGTGACCCGGTAGCCGTCCGGCACGGTGGCAACGGCGAGGCCGAGGGCCGCCAGGATCCGCTCCGACGTCTGCGACGGAATCTCGATTCCGATCAGTCGCTTAATCGATTTTTCTCGAAGAGTAATCACTTTCGGTGCGGGCAGTTCCGCCGGGGCTTCGGCGACCGTGAGCGGTCCTGCCGCGCCACCGGCGATCGCGAGCAGCAGTTCACTCGCGCGCGCCATCGCCCGCTCCTGCAGACGCGGGTCCACGCCGCGCTCGAAGCGCTGCGAGGCGTCGGTCACGAGGCCGTAGCGGCGGGCCCGGCCGGCGATCGCCGCCGGCGCGAACCAGGCGACCTCGAGGAAGACCTCGGTCGTGTCCGGCGCGACGCCCGACTTCTCGCCGCCCATGACACCGGCGAGCCCGAGCGGGCCGGTGCGATCCGCGATCACGAGCACGTCCGGGCCGAGCTCGAGGCGGCGCCCGTCGAGGAGCGTCAGCGTCTCGCCCGCGCTCGCGAGGCGCGCCACGACCTCGCCGTCGAGCGCACGCCGGTCGTAGGCGTGCATCGGCTGGCCGGTCTCCAGCATCACGTAGTTCGTGACGTCGACGAGCGGGCCGAGCGAGCGCAGGCCGGCGCGACGCAGCCGCTCGCGCAGCCACAGCGGCGTGCGCGCGGCGGGATCGAGGCCCTTGAACAGGCGGCCGAGGAAACGGCCGGCGCCGGCGGCGGCGAGCCGCACGGGCTGGGCGTCATCGTGCGTGACCGGCACCGCCGCGACGGCAGGTTCCGCGACCGGCACGCCCGCCATCACGGCGAGTTCCCGGGCGAGGCCCCGGACCGAGAGCGCGTCGCCACGGTTCGGCGTGAAGTTGATTTCGATGACGGTGTCGTCCAGATCCAGCGCCTGACGCAGGTCGGTGCCGGGGACGAGCGACGGATCGAGCTCCAGCAGCCCCTCGGCGTCGTCGCCGATACCCAACTCGCGACCCGAGCAGAGCATGCCGGCGGACTCGACCCCGCGCAGCTTGGCGCGCTTGATGTGCACGCCACCGGGCAGCGTCGCGCCCTCGAGCGCGACCGCGACGGTAAGCCCTTCGCGCACGTTCGAGGCGCCGCAGACGATGCCGCGCGGCGCGTCGTCACCGACGTCGACGGTCGTGACCTTGAGCCGGTCGGCGGACGGGTGCGGCACGCAGGAGAGGACCCGGCCGACCACGACGGAATCGAAGGCCCCCGCCACCGGCGCCGTGCCCTCGACCTCAAAGCCCGCCATGGTCAGGCGTGCGCAGAGGGTCTTCAGGTCCCAGCCGGTCGGCACGAGCGTGTCGAGCCAGTGCTTCGAGACCTTCATGTCAGCCGGCTCCGAACTGCGCGAGGAAGCGCTGGTCGTTCTCGAAGTACTGGCGGATGTCGTTGACGTCGTAACGGAGCATCGTCAGCCGCTCGATCCCCATGCCAAAGGCGTAGCCACGGTAGCGCTCGGCATCCACGCCGCAGTTCTCGAGCACCTTCGGATGGACCATGCCGCAGCCGAGCACCTCGAGCCAGCCGGTCTGCTTGCAGACCCGGCAGCCCGCGCCGTTGCAGAATACGCACTGGCAGTCGACCTCGGCCGACGGCTCGGTGAACGGGAAATAGGACGGCCGCAGGCGGATCGCGAGCGGCTTGTCGAAGAAGGCGGCAAGAAAGCCCTTCAGGAGACCCTTGAGGTGCGCGAAGGTCACGTCCTCGTCGACCACGAGGCCCTCGACCTGGTGGAACATCGGCGTGTGGGTCTGGTCGGAATCGCAGCGGTAGACGCGACCCGGCATGATGAGGCGCAGCGGTGGCGCCTCGCTCTTCATCGCGCGGATCTGCACCGGCGAGGTGTGGGTGCGCAGCAGCCGGCCATCACCGAAATAGAACGTGTCGTGCATCGCCCGGGCCGGGTGATCGGCCGGGATGTTCAGCGCCTCGAAGTTGTGGAAGTCGTCCTCGACCTCTGGGCCGAGCGCGACGCCGAAGCCCGCGGCACGGAAAATGGCCTCGATGCGCAGGCGCGTGCGCGTGATCGGGTGCAGCGACCCCGGCCGCTGGCCCCGACCCGGCAGGGTCACGTCGATCCGCCCGGCGGCGAGCGCCTGCTCGATGGCCCGGGCCTCGAAGGCTTCGCGGCGCGCCTCGAGGGCGGCCTGGATCGCGACCTTGGCCTCGTTGATGCGGGCCCCGGCAGCGGGACGCTCCTCGGCCGTCAGCGCACCAAGCCCCTTCAGCAGCTCCGTGAGCGCGCCCTTCTTGCCAAGCACGC
>CAITAM010000281.1 GCA_903890265.1 uncultured Pseudomonadota bacterium
CGACGATGTGCTCAGCGCTCAGGGGGTCCGTCTGATCGAGGAGATTCTCTGCAAGTCGATAGATGTCAGGCCCGCTCTTCGCGCTGCGGTCGATGACGCCGAGCTGCAACGACTCCGCCTGACTGCAAATCAGGCAAAAGTCTTGCGGACGATCGGTGGGCGGCGACGCGCAGTTGTCTCCGGCGGCGCCGGAACTGGGAAGACAGTTTTGGCTGTCGAAAAGGCAAGGCAGTTGGCGCGCACTCCGTTAAGCGTTCTGCTCCTCTGCTACAACCGACCGCTTGCGGACGCGATAGCGGGTAACTTGAAAGATGAACCCCGGGTAACAGTTCTTAGCTTTCATCAGCTATGTGATCGAAGGGTCCAAGAGGCAGTGCGGCGGACTGGCAGGAATCTACTTGATGAGGCAAAAGATGCCTATCCAGGGAATAGTGACAAGCACCTGTTCGAGGTCCAGATGCCCTATGCGCTGGCGCTGTCGAATGAGGTTCTGGATGAGAAGTACGACGCAATCGTTGTCGACGAAGCACAGGACTTCAGTGACGAGTACTGGTTTGCGATCGAGGAATTGATGCGGGATCAGGACACAGGGTACCTGTATGTCTTCATTGACGAAAACCAGGCCTTGTACCCGCGGCACGGCAACCTGCCAGTCGCCGGTGAGCACTACTACCTAACGTCGAACTGTAGAAACACAGCACCGATTCACGACGTGGGCTATGCATTCTATTCGGGTGAGCAAATGGACGCTCCGGATCTGCCCGGGCCAGTTGTGGAAAGAATCACTGAGGAGAAGGACGAAGCGCAAGCCGATGCAGTAGTGCGACGGGTTCGCCGATGGGTCATCGAAGAGGGAATTCGCCCTGAGGATGTGGCGGTCTTGATTGCGCGGCGACCAAAGGCCGCAGCATATGATCTCCTTGAGGCGCGGGCGCAGTCTGCGGGAATTGGATGGGCACTGGAGGCCCACGGCAGGCCTCGACAGGTTCTGGTAGATACGGTTGCTCGGTTCAAGGGGCTTGAAGCGCAAGCCATAGTCTTGTGGCTTGGAGATGAGGTTCCTAGCGAAGAGCAGTGGGAGACCGTGTACGTTGGTACAACGCGCGCGAAGTCCCTGCTATCCATAGTGGGCTCAAAATGGATGCACGCTGCGTTGCGGACTAGAGCAGACACATCGGCACAGTAGTGGCTAGGTTCTCGCGCGTGAGAGGTCATCGTGCGTTCGGCGCTTGTCTCACTGGTCTGTACGTTCGATGCCGAACATTCGGATCTTGGGGTCGACGAACCTCACCCGCCGCACTTGCGATACGTCGGTCCGTCAGCCACTGCTCGACCTCAGCGAGATCCCACACTACGCACTTTGAGGTTAGATAGAACCGCCGCGGGAATTCGCCGCGCCTCTCCATCTCGTAGATCGTGGTATCGGCAAGAGGGACGATCTTTCGCAGCTCGCGGCGACGTACAGCGCGCTGAACCGTTCGGATTTCTTCGCCGTCAATTGCGCGCGGGGTGGCTGTCACGGGCGTTGCCCTCCGGCGGAGTGGCGCCGCTGGCGTTCGTGTGGTGTTCCAATACTCCGGCCCGATTCGAGCGGCAGGCAAGCTTGGCGTGGTTTCGCGTGCCGGCAACGTCCGAGGCCTGGGTTGTAGTCGGCTTCTATCGTCATGTTCGCCGTCAACCATTCGAGAACATCAGCCCGATGCCAGCCGACCGGCTTTCCACAGTGGGTGCGCTGCTTCGGAAATCGTCCGAGGACTGCGAGGCCGAGTATCAGCCAGCGCGGGCGGCGAGTCAGGCGCGAGATCTCGTTAGCGGTAAGGAGCGCGCGCAGGTCCGGAAGTGGTTCGTTGACCCACCGAGGGAGGCGAAGGTCCTGCGACGTGCGAATGATCGACGGGGCGACAGAGGAGCTTTCACTGGTCGAGCTGGTATCCATTCTCTTGCCTCATCTACGTGACGTGATGGGGTCAAGAATGCGGAGGGGAGGCGCGAAAAGCAGCGCACGGATTCAGGGAAGAGATGGGTCAAACGCTGCCCGAATGCACGACGCGCTCTGAAGTTGTGCGAGGTATTCCGGTGAAGCACCTGAGAAACTCCGCGACTCAAGGTTTAGGACGAGCGGCGAAGAAAGTCCTTGAGCTGCTCGTAGTCGGCAGTGCGCTTCGCGGCGGAGCGTTGACCCATGTTCGTTAGCTTGCGGCGAACTCCCGGCAGGTCGGCGGTGTGCGGTAGTCCGATGAGAGCGAAATCGGGTGCTTCACGCTCGATGGATTCCAGAAAGGCCCGCGACGGCGAGTCGAGCAGTTCTGCTATGCGCCGCAGGAGGCGTGCGCGCACTTCGAGCAGCGAGGCGGCGGTGACGGGCGCCGCAGTCATGCCCTGAAAATGTGCACGGTAGATCTCGTCGAAATCGCGTGGCGCCTGCGGCGACAGCATTTCCGCTGCAGGCTTCGAGCTGCAGGTGAGATACACGAGAAACGTTCGCCACAGGCGTTCATCGAGTCGCCCTTCATCGAGAAGCGGCTGCAGGTCGAAGAGATCGCGTGGATGCTGGCGGGACAGCGCGGCGGAAAGCTTTCCGGCATAGAGATCGGCGAAGTCGAGCACCTGCATCTCGGCGAATCCGAAGTTCTGCTCGACGCTTGGGCGTACGCGCATGGTCCGAACGGGATGGACAGTGCCCCGCATCACCGGCGTCGTCTCGATCTGTACGCGCGCGCGGTTGCGGCTTGCGATCAGGCGATGGACGCCCGTCGCCTCGGTTCCGCTGGTCTGTACCTGCAGTCGCAGCGGTCCGGTGCGTAGCCGTTCGCCTATGGCCTCCAGCGCCGCGGAGATCTCGCGCGTGTCGTTTACGAAATCACCGACGGGCAGCCAGGTCAGGTCGATATCAACGGAGAGTCGCGGTAGATCGTGCTCGAAGAGGTTGATCGCGGTGCCGCCTTTCAGCGCAAAGCGCTTCTCTTCCGCCAGCGTCGGCAGAATCTCGACCAGCAGCTTTACGCGCTCGGCGTAGCGGCTATCCCAGTTGTTCATCGAGGTCGGCAGGCAGCGTTATCTGATATTTGGCGTTCAGCTTGCCGCCTGGGACGAGGACGCGCTTGCCGCTGCCGAGATCCACGTCCTGCAAGCTCACATGGGCGAGCCACGCGTGGCGATTCCGATCGGCGAGGGCGAGGAACAGCCGCTTTGCCTTGATGCTGTCGCAGTGCTGCAGCAATGCGCTGACGAGCTGCGGCCGGAGCGTGGCGAGGCCCTGCATCAGGGCATTCACCTCGTGAACCAGCGCGCTGTCTGGTGTCTCGTCGCACAGTTCCAGTATTGCCCGCTCGGGAGTGGAGAACACGACGCCGGTCGTGCTCGTGTCGTCCGTCGCGCGTTCGAGCCCCTGTGCATTCAAGTTTCCATCGAGCGTGTCAGCGCCGAAGGAGAGTGCCGGCCAGTCGAACGGTCCCTTGCCGCATGCCTGCACGCGCTCGCGGAGCGGCAGCTTGCTTGCCCAGGCCGGCAGCTTCGCCGGGCCATACAGGGTCAGGGTCGCGGACTCGCCAAGGCGCAGGTAGTGCTCATGGCCCTGGCGGGCCAGCGCGAATCGGCCGCCGACGTGGAGGGGCAGCTGCTCCAGCCGCTGTAGGGCTCGCAGGAGCCCTTCCCAGGTCGGTTTGCCGCCCTTGCGGAGGTAGACCCCGCGCGCCGGCGACTGCAGCCAGCCGCCCGTCATGTAGCGGGCGACCAGGTTGCTGGGGTATCCGTTGGCGCGCAGCCACCGGCTGGAGACGAGGGTGGTGTCCCCAAGGGTCTCCAGAAGCCGGTTTAGCTTTTCGTTTTTTGAGTCACCCATGGTGACTAAAATAGGCATTCCGTAAACCATTGACAAGTCGAGGTTTATGGAATGTGATTTATAGTCACTATTAGTGACTATTTCATGCGATACCTAAACCGACCTGGGAGACTGTGGTGGCAGTGGTTTTGTGTGGCGCGGGAGACTGTGGTGGCAGTGGTTTTGTGTGGTGCGGCGTGGTTGTAC
>CAITAM010000282.1 GCA_903890265.1 uncultured Pseudomonadota bacterium
CGGCGGCGCAGCGCAGGAAAATCTCCTAAAGCGCGCGGCGGGCCTTGCTCCCCGCGCTGCCCCGACTGACAGTAAAGACCGCCGTCCGTCACGCGACGAGGCGGCAGGATCAGAACACCAGGCCAGGGGGAACTTCATGCGAACGATCACCGCGCTCGCCATGGCGGCCGCGCTGCCGGCGCTCGGCACACCGCCGACCGCGGGTGCCAGTCCCGCCGCCCACGTCACGTCGCCGTCGACGGCCGGGGCTTTTCACGGCACCGCGCTGAACCCGGGTGCCTTTCATGGCACGGCCGTGCACGGCGGAAAGTTCGTCGGCACCGGCGTCGTCCCCGGCCCGGTGCACGGCACGGTGATCAACCCGACCCCGCCCGTGCTGGGCACGATCATCGCGCCGCCGCCGCCGGTCCTCGGCACGATCATTGCGCCGGGATCGTTCCAGGGCACGGGCATCGTGCCCGGCAGTGGCAGCATCACCGCGCCGGGATCGTTCCAGGGCACGGGCATCGTGCCCGGCAGTGGCAGCATCACCGCGCCGGTGAGTCCGGCAGTCGGCGGCTGAGCCACGTGCCGGCGGCCGCGAGCGCGGCGGCAGCGGCGGGGCTCGGCGACGGTGACCGGGCGGCGAGCCGCGGTTCGGCGGACGACGCCCTCGCGTCGCTGATCCAGCCGCTTGCCGCCAGCGACTTCCTCGGCGAGCACTGGCCGGCGGTGCCGCTCACCGTGCACGGGCCGGTCGCGCGCCTCCCCGAGCCGTTCACGCACCTCGCGGCCCGGCCGATCACGGAGTTCCTCGCGAGCTACCGCGGCCGCGTCGTGTTCGGTCGTGGCAGCGTGGGTCCGCGCGCCGTGCTGTCCTGCGATGTCGAGCCCCAGGCGCTGTACGCCATGGGACTCACGCTCTACCTGCCCGACGTTGAGGCGCTGGTGCCCGGTGCCACGGCGTTTACGCGCGGGCTCGAAGCGGCGCTCGGGTTGCCGGCGGGCGTGGCCCGGTTCACCGTCTGGGCATCGCCCGTGGCCGACGGCGCGGCGTGCCACTTCGATGCCGAGGACGTGTTCTCCGTCCAGATCGCCGGACGCAAGCGGTTCTCGGTGTCGACGACCGCAGCGATGCCGTATCCCGTCGGCTCGCAGTTCGGGCCCGGCATTCCGTTACCGGCGGATTTTCGCCACCAGCTTCGCGGTGAGCCGCCACGCCCTGACGACTGCGCTTTCGAGGACGTGACGATGGAGCCCGGTTCCGTGCTCTACCTGCCGCGCGGGTTCTGGCACCGGACGGCCGCCGAAACCGACTCGTTGTCGGTCACCATCGCCATCGCAGCGCCCGCGCTGCTCGACGTGGCACTCACCCGGCTGCGCGAGGTGCTGCTCGCTGACCCTGCCTGGCGTCGGCCGGCCGGCGGGGCGGTGGGCGACGAGGCGCGGGCCCTCGCCGCGCTGCTGCCAACGCTGACGGACGCGATCGCACGCCTTGACCGCTGAGTGGCACGCCGCTGCGTGAGACGCGGGTCTCAGCGCGCGGCTTTTCGCCGGCCGGCTGTGCACCAACCGGGGGGTCGCGGCGCTTTCCCAGTCGGGTGACCGAACGGGCGGGGCGGCGATGCGGTGGTGGAACGTCATTCTTCGGCTGGTCCTCGTGCTGGCGACCGGCGTCGCTCGGGCGGGCCCGCTCGAGGCGATCAACGCGGCACGCGACGACGCCTGCCTTCGCACCGCGCCGGCCCATGACCTCGTCGAGTCGCGAAACCTCGATCTCGCCGCCCTGCGGCTCGCGTCCGGTCGGACGTTGCACGACGTGCTCGGTACGCTGCCGGAGCGCCCGGCCTTCGCGGCCGCCGTGTTACTCGCCGGGGCGACGTCGGACGAGGCCATCCGGCGCCTCGCCGCGGCGCGGTTCTGTCGTGACCTCGCGAGTCCCGATCTGCGCGAGGTGGGGTATGCGCGCGTGCCGGCGGGGCTCTGGGTGCTGGTCGCCGCACCGCTCGCGGTGCCCGGCGAGCGGGACCGGGTGGCGGCGGCGACGCTCATCCTCGACCGGGTCAATGCCGCGCGGGCCGCCGGTCGGCGCTGCGGCGGCGTCTATTACCCGCCCGCGGCGCCCGTTCGCGGCGCGCCCGAGCTCAACGAGGTGGCCTACGGTCATTCGCTCGACATGAGCCGGCGGGACTGGCTCACGCACGACGGCACCGACGGCAGTGTCGCCGCCGACCGCGTGCGGCGCGCGGGCCTTGCGGTCCGGCACGTGGGCGAGAACATTGCCTCCGGCGTGCCGACGGCCGCCGAGGTCGTCGACGGCTGGCTCGCAAGTCCCTCGCACTGCGCGACGGTGATGGACGCACGCTTCACGCGGATGGGCGTCGACTTCGCCACGGCGCCGTACAGCCGGGGCGTGATCTACTGGACGCAGGTCTTTACGGAGCCCCGCTAGGCAGCGCGTCGGGCCGGGCGTCTCCGCGATGCCCGCGCTGCGCCGCGTCGAGTTCGCGCAGCTCGCGTGTCGTGTGGCGCTCACCGGCGTGCGTCCAGCCCGGCGGGGCGAACAGGTAGCCGAGGCGCTGCCCGGTGCGAAGGCCGGGGCGGCCAAGGTCGCGCGCGATCGCCACGTACTCGTGAAAGGCGATCCGCAGCGGATTGAAGGTCGACAGGTCCCGGACCAGCCCGTAGCGGGCGGGCTCCGCTGCGTGCTCGGCCACGAAGCTGCCGAACAGCCGGTCCCAGATCATGAACACGCCCGCGTAGTTCGCGTCGAGGTAGCGGGGATTGCTCGCGTGGTGCACCCGGTGATGCGAGGGGGTGTTGAACCACCACTCGAACCAGGCGGGCAGGCGCGTCACCGACTCCGTATGGATCCAGAACTGGTAGACGAGGTTGAGCGAAAAGGCGAGACCGACCATCGCCGGGTGAAAGCCGAGGTAGGCCAGCGGCACGCCCATCAGGATGAGACCGCTGAACTGCGAGGTCCAGCTCTGGCGCAGGTTGGTCGACAGGTTGAAGTGCTGGCTCGAGTGGTGCACGACGTGCGAGGCCCAGAACCAGCGCACCCGGTGACTGATGCGGTGCCAGAGGTAGTAGCGCAGGTCCTCGAGCACGAACACGATCGCAAAGGTGAGGCCCGTGAACGGGATCGACATCAGCCGGTGCTGGTAGGCCGCGGTCACGACGCCAAGCAGGAGAAAGCTCATCGTGCCCCAGCAGACAATGCTGCCGATGCTGACCGCGATGTTGGCGAGCGTGTCGCGGGGGTCGTAGGTGGCGTTGATCAGGCCGCGCGAGGCGAGGTAGAGCTCGAGCGGAATGAGCAGGAGCAGGGCCATCTGCACGTAGCCGACGACGGTAAAGAGCAGCGCGTCAGGCACGGTACCCGGCTCCCGGCGACGGTGCGACCTCGGTCATGACCGCCAGCGGCGCGAGACGCCCGAGCCAGTGCGCCCGGTGCGTGGTGTCAGCGAGCAAGAGCGTGACGGGCGACCAGCCGGCATCGCGGAACATGAGCCGCAGCCCCGCATCGCCCGTGGCGGCCACCCGGCGCAGGTCACCGGGCTCCAGCAGCCGCGCACTCCAGCGACCCCCGCGGCGGGCCAGAATGCCGACCGCCCGGCGGCCGTCGAGCTCGACGAGGGCGGCCCCGCCGTCGGCCGTGAGTGTGGCGCGGCCGCGGGTTTGCGGGAACGTGAGCCGAAAGTGCCGCAGCGCGTCGCCGGGATCCTTGAGTGCATCGCGGGCCGGCGTCGTGCGGTAGCGAACGAACATCGCCGCGAGCACGGCACCGAGAGCAAGGTGGGTGGCGATCGGCACGAGGAGCGACATGGCGTGACTCTACGCCCGCTCGCGCCGGCCCCGCAATCGGCGGCCGCTGCGGGCCGTCACCACCGCGTGCCCGCCGATGATGCACTGCGGCGCGAGAGGCCTGCCGGGCCCGGCAGGCGTCCGTATCAGAACCTGTAGTCCACGCCGGTGGAGACGCCCTGCGGGCGGCAGCCGCCCAGGTCGTCGGGCCGGCACTCGAGTAGTCGTTGACCACCGTGTGCGAGCCGTCGTGGCAATCCGTCGTCAGGCCGCGGCCACCGGCACCGATGTCGTGGTGCGGGCTGCCAGGGTCGATGCCGAGTGCCCAGGGGAGAAACCGGTCGGCGGCGGCGAGTGTTTGCGGTGCGTCACGAATTGCCGGCCTTTGAACGCCGATCCCTTAAGTAAGGATCGGGGACGCCGATCCTCCATGGAGCGCACCGTTCGTGCCTTGCGCCGAGCGGGCGCGGGAGCGTGTCCCGCGACTCAACCACAGGATTTGGCTGATGCTGTTATCCCGCCTGCGTCTCGGGCCCAAGCTGTTGCTGACCGCCGCCCTGCTCACGCTGCCGTTGCTCGTGACCCTGACGGTGCTCCTCACCCAGTGGTTCGGGCAGGTCAACGCGGGCCGCCGGTATATGGAAGGCGTGGCCTTCGAGCGGGCCATCCGCGAGGTGATGCCGGGTCTCACCGGTCACCGCTCGGCCGCCGTGATGCTGGCGATGGGCGATGCCGCGGCCGCGAAAAAGCTCGCCGACGACGGCGCGACCGCGGACGCGGGTCTTGCCAAGCTCGCGGCGCAGAACCAGACGTCGGGCCGGGCGTTTCGTACCGATGCTGCTGTGGCGGCGATCACCAGGGCCTGGGCCGAGATCAAGAACAACCCGGGCCTCGCGGCGGCTGAGACGCGCCGGGCCCATGACGAACTCGTGCGCAAGGTCATCGACCTCGCGGCGCTCGTCGGTGAGAACGCGGGCTTTGCGGTCGACGACGACATCCGCACCGCCTTTCTTCTTGGTGTGCTCGACGGCGCGCTGCTCGAGACCGCCGATGACATGAGCCACGTCCGCCTGCGTGCCTCGACGCTCGCCATGGCCGCGCACATGGACGCGCAGGAGCGCGACGAACTCGTCGCGCTGCTCGCGGCCAACGAAGAGCGCGACCTGCAGCTCATGACGAACCTGAAACACGCGACGGCCACCGACAGTGCCCGCATGACGGCGCTCGCCGCGCCGATCCAGGCCTACCACGACACGGCCACCGCCTTTCGTGACCTCGTCCGCTCCAAGGTGCTGGCCGGCGTGCAGAGCCCGACGCTCGCCAAGGAACTGTCGGCCGCCTACCTCGAGGCGAAGAAGGCGGAGTTCGGGCTCTACGATGCGGTCGACCAGCTGGCCGGCTCGCTGCTCGGCGAGCACGTCGGCGCCGCCTACCGGCGCATCTGGCTGTCGCTCGCGGGCATTCTCTCGATGACGCTCCTCGCGCTCGCGATCGGCTATCAGGTGCGTCGCTCGCTGGTCCGCCAGCTGGACTCGGCACGCAGTGCGTTCACCCGGATGGAGCGCGGCGATTTCAGCGTCAGCCTGCGCGCCGAGACCGGCGACGAGGCGGGCGAGGTGGTCGCGGCGCTCGCGCACATGCAGACGACGCTGAAAGAACGGATCGAATCCGACCGGCGGGTCGCCGCCGAAAATGCCCGCGTGCGCACGGCGCTCGACCGGGTCTCGACGGCGGCGCTGCTGAGCGACCAGGACGGCACCGTGATCTACCTGAACGACGCCGCGACGGCGCTGTTTCGCCGCCAGGCGACGCAGTTTCGTGCCGCAAACCCGCGCTTTGATGCGGACCGGCTGGTCGGCAGCCGGCTCGATGACCTCGTGGACGTGCGCGGTGAGCTGGCCGCCGGCCGACCCGTCGAGCGGCGCTACGGGGAGGCCACGCTGCGCGTGGTGGCAGGCTCCGTCACCGACGCCGACGGCCGCGCCGTGGGCACGGTCGTGCAGTGGCAGGATCGCACCGCGGAGATCGCGGTCGAGTCCGAGGTCGGGACCATCGTCGCCGGCGCGCTCGAGGGCGACCTCACGCACCGCATCGGTGAAGAGGGCAAGACCGGCTTCTTCCGCACGCTGGCCACGGGCGTCAACCAGCTGCTCGACAACATGGCGGCGACGGTGCGCACGATCACGGTCGCGGCGCACGAGGTGCGCTCCGGGTCGCAGGAGATCGCGCGCGGCAATTCGCATCTCAGCCAGCGCACCGAAGAGCAGGCCGCGAGCCTCGAGGAGACCGCGTCCTCGATGGAGGAGATGACCTCGACGGTGCGCAGCAACGCCGCCAACGCCGCACGCGCCAACCAGCTCGCGAGCGCGGCGCGCAGCCAGGCCGAGCGCGGCAGCGCGGTCGTGCAGTCGGCGGTCCAGGCGATGGCCGGCATCAACGTGGCCTCGAACAAGATCGCAGACATCATCGGTGTCATCGACGCGATTGCCTTCCAGACCAATCTCCTCGCGCTGAACGCCGCGGTGGAAGCGGCGCGCGCCGGCGAGCAGGGCAGGGGCTTTGCGGTCGTGGCGGCCGAGGTGCGTAACCTCGCCTCGCGCAGCGCCGAGGCCGCAAAGGAGATCAAGGGCCTGATCAATGACTCGGTGACGCGGGTCGGCGACGGCTCACGGCTGGTCGACGAGTCGGGCGCGATGCTGACCGAGATCGTCGCCGCGGTGAAGAGCGTGACCGATATCGTGGCCGAGATCGCTCACGCGAGTCAGGAGCAGTCGGCGGGCATTGAGGAAGTCAACCGCGCCGTGACCAGCATGGACGAGGTGACGCAGCAGAACGCGGCGCTGGTCGAGGAGGCCGCCGCCGGTGCCGAGGCGCTGACCCAGCAGGCGGCAGCGCTGTCGGCCCTGATGCAGCGCTACCGGCTGCCGGACGGGCCGCTGACGACGACCGTGGCAGCGCCCGTGGCGAGTGTGCGTCCCGAGCGGCGCAAGGCAACCCGACCGTGGACGGCGCCTGCGAAGAGCGCGGCAGCGCCCGCACGGGCCGCGGCGACGAAGACCGTCGCGAAAAGCCCCGCCAATCCGTCCGAGGACTGGGACGAGTTCTAGCGGCGCACCCCGACCTTCGTCGACACCCCGCCTCGTCCCGGGGTGTTGTCACCCCACGGACCCGCGGCTCGGGTATCGTTCAGTGCTTCCGGGCCGGCGGTTTCGCGCGACATTCCGCGCGGACGCCGGCCCTCCGTACCCCTCGACAAGGACGACGTCATGAAATACGACATCAGTGGCACCGTCATGCAGACGGTGGCCGTCGACCTCGCGCCGGGCGAGACGCTCTACAGCCAGACCAACTGCATGGCGTGGATGAGCGACACCATCGAGATGAACACGCACACCGGCGGCGGACTGTTCGCGGGTCTGAAGCGCAGCCTGTCCGGTGGCGGGCTGTTCATCACCGAGTTCACGGCCCGCGCCGCCGGCCACATCGCCTTCGCGCCCCGCTTCCCGGGCACGATCATCGCCCGCCAACTTGCCGCGAACGAGTCCCTGATCTGCCGCAAGGAGACCTTTCTCGCGGCCGAGAAGAGCGTGACGCTGGAAATCGCCTGGCAGCAGCGTATCGGGGCGGGATTCTTCGGCGGCGCCGGCTTTATTCTGCAGAAGGTCACGGGGCCGGGCGTGGTGTGGCTCGATCTCGCGGGCGAGGTCGTGGTGCGCGATCTGCATCCGGGCGAGCGTCTCCTGGTGCACGCGGGTCACGTCGGGATCCAGGAACCGACCGTGCAGTTTGATATCCAGATGGTCCGTGGCTTTCGCAACGTGCTGTTCGGTGGCGAGGGGCTTTTCCTTGCGACGCTGACCGGGCCCGGCAAGGTGTTCCTGCAGAGCATGCCGATCATGAACCTCGCGGAGGAGATCGGGCGCTACCTGCCCGGCACCGGCGAAGGCAGTTCGGGCGGTGCGGTCGGCACGGCGGCGGGGGCTGCGGTCGTCGGCGGCCTGCTCGGCGGCCTGTTCGGCGGCAACGACGACCGGAACGATTTCTAGCGGCACCGGCGTGCCGGTGGCGCCGATTCCACGGAGAGCCCTCGTCCATGGCTGACATTCCCGACTGGCTCGCGGCGGCGCATGCCCACTGGCGCTGGCGCGGCACCGAGCGCCCTTCCTTCGCGGTCAGCCCGCAGCCGGGGCAGGTCTCGGTGTGGGATTTTCCGCGCCCGCCGGTACTCTCGCCGGAGGCGCGTGAAGTCACCGTCCGCTGGGGCACTCGGCTGATCGCGAAGACCCGCCGCGCGGTGCGCGTGCTCGAGACCTCCCACCCGCCGAGCTACTACCTGCCGCGGGCCGACATCGAGCAGGGCTTGCTGGAGGCGGCCGGTGGCGGGTCGCTCTGCGAATGGAAGGGTCCGGCCCGCTACTGGTCGCTGGTGGACGGTAACCAGAGGCTCGAGCGGATCGCGTGGAGCTACCCCTCGCCGCTGCCCGGCGCCGAGGCGCTCGCCGACTGCGTGGCCTTCTACGCCAGGGGCCTTGAGTGCACGGTCGGCGGGCAGCCGGTCGTGCCACAGGCCGGCCCCTTCTACGGTGGCTGGATCACCCACGAACTGGTCGGGCCGTTCAAAGGCGAACCCGGGTCCGAAGGCTGGTAGGCGTTAGCCCCGCCGCTCAGAACGGAATGACCTCGCCGCGGTAGTCGAGCAGGCGGCCGCTCGCGGTCGCGGTCACGCGATCGAGCACCCCGAGCAGGAGCGCGGCGGCCTCGTCCGGCTCGCGCACCTCGAGTCCCGTCTTGGCGAACGGCGCGGACAGTGGTGTGGCGACTGTTCCCGGGTGCAGCGCGAAGCACACGGCCTCGCGGTTCGTGCGCGCCAGTTCGACGGCCGCTGTCCGCACGAGCTGGTTGAGCGCGGCCTTCGAGGCGCGGTAGCTGTACCAGCCGCCGGCGCGGTTGTCCTCGATGCTGCCGACCCGCGCCGACAGGGTGGCGAAGACCGCCCGCGTGCCGCGCGCGAGCCGAGGCAGAAAATGCTTCATCAGGAGCGCGGGGCCGACCGCGTTGACGAGGTAGCTGTAGGCGAGGTGCTCGGTGCTGAGTTCCCGCCAGCTCTTTTCGGGCCGAAAGTGCCCGTTGTGCAGGAACCCGGTGGCATCGATCACGAGTGCGAGGTCGGTGCCCGCCGCGGCCGCGGCCGCGGCGATCGTCGCTTCGTCCGCCAGATCGACCGGCGGCGTGCTCGCCCGGGAGAGGGCAAGGACCTCGTCGCCGCGCGCCGTGAGCAGGCGCACGAGTGCCGCACCGACACCGCCGCTCGCGCCGATCACGACCGCTTTAGGCCCGGTTACCACGACCGCAGTGCCTCGACCACGAGGGCGAAGCACAGGAATGCCATGAACATGACGTCGAGCTTGTCGAAGCGGCTGACGATGCGGCGAATGCCGTTGCGCCGACGGAACAGTCGCTTGATCTCGTTACGACGTCGATACCAGGCTTTCTTGAGTTTCCAGTGTTCTGAACGTAGCGGGTGTGGCGGGAACACAGGAATGAATCCGATGTCCAGGGCAATCTGAGGTGTTTCATTGCCTGCGTACACGCAACCCATTCGCAGCCGGCATCGACTGGGTAGCTCCGGCCGCTTAGGCAATAGGTCTCGACCCGCCGGGGCGTCGCCGGCCTGGCTTCGTGGCAGAGACAACATCAGAGCCGCTCGAACGTGCGCGGCAACCATATGAACCTTCGTTGCCCATCCGCCCCGAGATCGTCCGATCGCTTATGCGCCGCTTTTTGAGCCTCCGTGCGGTCCGGATTCACTTTGACGGTGGTTGAGTCCACGCTTACGGCCTCGATCATGATACCGACGCGCTGTTGACGCCGAAATTCCTCGAACAGTCGATCCAAAACACCGGCCTTCGCCCAGCGATTCATCCGGGTATAGATGGTGTGCCAGCCGCCGAATCGCTTGCGCCGCGCGCGCCATTCCGGCCCTTCCCGGCGACGCACAGGATCGCGCTGACGACCTGAAGGTTTGTAAGCGAGACGTTGCCGCGCTGTACCGGCA
>CAITAM010000283.1 GCA_903890265.1 uncultured Pseudomonadota bacterium
CGTGATCCAGTCCACCTGCTGCTGTGAACAGGTCGGCACGTTGCAGAACGCCGCCGCCGGTGACATGGGGGCCATCGTCATGAACATATTCGGGAACCCGTGGACGGTCATGCCGAGCCAGGTATGGATGCCCTTCGACCAGACGTCCCGGAGCAGGCGGCCTTCGCGGCCGCGCAGGTCCAACCGGGTAAGGGCACCGGTTGCGGCGTCGAAGCCGGTCGCGTTGACGATGATATCGAGTTCGATCACACCGGCGCTGGTCTCGATGCCATTCTCGACAAAGCGGATAATCGGCGTCTCGAGCAGATCGACGAGATCAACATTACCCTGTTCGTAGATCTCGTAGTAACGGTTCTCAAGCGGCACGCGGCGGGTGCCGAAAGCATAATCCGTGGGTGTGAGCTTCTTTGCCAGTTCCGGGTTCTTCAGGCGGGCGCGAATGCGCTTGCGGACGAATTCCGAAATCTCGTCATTGGCAGCCTTGTCGGTAAGCGCTTCCAGGAAGCCGCCAACCCAGAACTTGAGCGAGCCATCCTCCCACAGGGCCTGCAGGAAGCGCTCGCGCTCCTCCGGGCTCAGATCGTAAAAGCTTCGCGGATCGGGGTTGAAATCGAAACCCGAGAACGTCTCGTGGACGAAGTGCTTCAATTCCGGATAGCGCTCGCGGATGGCCGCACGATCTTGATCGGTGTACTTCGGATTGCGGATCGGAATGGTGTAGCTGGGGGTGCGCTGAAACACCGTCATATGGCCGACGCTGGGCGCGATTGTCTGGATCACCTGAATCCCGGTTGCCCCGGTTCCGATAACGCCAACGCGCTTGCCTTTGAAGTTGATCGGCTCCTTCGGCCAGCGTGCGGTGTGGAAGACCGTTCCCTTGAAACCTTCCTGACCCGGAAAGGTCGGGTTGGTCGGCACGGAAAGCCCGCCGGTTGCCATCACCAGGAACTGTGCCGTGGCCTTGGCGCCATCTGCAGTGGTTACCGTCCAGACGCCGTTGGCTTCGTCGAAGTGAGCGCCCTCGATGCGGGTGTTGAACACGATATCCTTGCGCAGGTCGAACTTGTCGGCGACGCGGTTCAGGTAGCGTTCGGTTTCCGGCTGCGCCGGGAAGCGCTCGCTCCAGTTCCATTCCGACAAAAGCTCGTCCGAGAACCAATATTGATAGGTGTAGCCAACGGAATCGCAGCGCGCGCCAGGATAGCGGTTCCAATACCAGACGCCGCCGACATTGCTGCCAGCCTCATAGATCCGGGCCTTCAGACCAAGTTCCCTCAGCTTGTAAAGCTGATAGAGGCCCGAAATGCCCGCACCGACGACAATGGTATCGAAATGTTCCTGCGTGGACGCAGCGGTAGCCATGTAGATTCCTCCTTCAACCTGATTTCGTCGCAAACTCGGTAACCGCGCCAACATCACGCTTGCTGCACTCAATCTGCGCCTGTGCAGAATTTGCGGGCTCGAGCGTGAGACGCAGCCCGCCGGTGTCCAGCGTATTTGCTGCACGGCGGTTACAACATTGTCACATTAGTGGCAAGTGCTGATGATGACTTCACCCGATTGGGTAGGCTTGATGCAGACTTCGTATCCTCGTATCAAAGGATTTATAAGAACATC
>CAITAM010000284.1 GCA_903890265.1 uncultured Pseudomonadota bacterium
ACTCGCCCGCGCGCAGGCCGAATGGGACGGCCTCGCGGCGGCGCTCGACCGGGTGGGCGTCCGGGTCTGCGCCGCCGAGGGGCGCGTCCAGGACGACACGCCGGACGCGCTCTACCCGAACAACTGGCTGACGACCCACGCCGACGGGCGCTGCGTGCTGTACCCGATGCTCGCGCCCAGCCGGCGCCGCGAGCGGCGAGCGGACCTGCTCCGGGCGCTTGCCGCGCACTTCGGCTTCGCCGTCGGCGAGCTGATCGACTTGAGCCGACTGGAGTACGAGCAGCGTTTCCTCGAGGGCACGGGCAGCCTCGTGATCGACCGGCCGCGTGCGGAGGTGTACGCCTGCCGCTCGCTACGCTGCCACCCGGACGCTTTGGCCTCGGTCGCCGCGCGGTTTGGCTGGGCCGTGCACGCCTTCGATGCCCTGGATCCCGCGGGGCACCCGGTCTACCACACCAACGTCATGCTCTCGCTCGGCACCGGCTTTGCCGTGATCTGCGCCGAGTCGATCGCGGATCGGCGGCAGCGTGAGCAGACACTCACGGCGCTCGAGGCCAGTGGCCGGACGATCATCGAGATCCGGTTCGGGCAGATGCAGCAGTTTGCCGCGAACGTGCTCGAGGTCGAGGGGCGCGGAGGCGAGCACTACCTCGCCCTGTCGCGGCGCGCGCTCACCGCCCTCGACGCGACGCAGCGCCGGCACCTTGAGCGCTACGTGGGCCTGGTCGACGTCGACGTGTCGGTGATCGAAACGACCGGCGGCGGCGGCGTCCGCTGCATGCTGGCGGAGATCTTCCTGCCGACCGCGTCGTCGCCGCCCTGAGCGACGCCCGGCGGCGCGGGCGGGCCGACGCTCCGTCAGGTCCCGGCGGCGGCCTTGAAGGTGCTGCTGCCCGGGGCTTCGCTCGTGCGCAGCCGCGCACTCACCGTGGCTGCCTCGTCGAATACCCGCAGCAGGTTGCCGCCGGCGACCTTGGCAAGATCGGTATCGCTCCAGCCGCGGCGCGCGAGCTCGGCGAGGAGCGCCGGCAGCCGGTCGACGCCCTCGAGGCCGTCGGGGCCCGCGTCGATGCCATCGAAGTCCGAGCCGATGCCGACGTGGTCGACGCCGGCGACGGCGCGGATGTGCTCGACGTGATCGGCCACCTCGGCGAGCGTCGCGTGCGGCATCGGGTGGGCGGCTTTCCATTGCGCGAGGGCGGCGGCCGCCTTGTCCGGCTGGCCGATGTAGAGGCCTTCGTACGGCGGGCTGTTGTTGCGCGCGGCCTCCGCGGCGGCATCCGCGTCCCAGACCCGGCGCTGGTCCGAGACGTAACCCGGTGCGAAGTTCACCATCACGACACCGCCGTTCTTTGCCACGGCGCGCAGCACCCGGTCCGAGACGTTACGCGGATGGTCGGCGAGCGCGCGGGCCGACGAGTGGGAGTAGATCACCGGTGCGCGCGTCACGGCGAGCGCGCGGTCCATGGTCGCCTCCGACACGTGGCTCAAGTCGACCAGCATGCCGAGGCGGTTCATCTCGCGCACCACGTCCTCGCCGAAGGGCGTCAGTCCGCCGTGCGCCGGTGCGTCGGTGGCCGAGTCCGCCCAGCCGGTGTTGGTGGTGTGCGTCAGCGTCATGTAGCGCGCGCCGGCGTCATAGAACTGGCGCAGCACGGCGAGCGAGTTGTTGATCTGGTGTCCGCCTTCGACCCCGATCAGCGAGGCGATCCGGTGCGCGCGGTGAATGCGGCGGATATCCGCCGCCGAGAGCGCGACCTCGAGGTCCGCCGGGAAGCGGCTCGCCATGCGCTTGACGACGTCGATCTGCTCGAGCGTCATCTGCACCGCCGCCGGGCCCTGCACGGACACCGGGATCCAGACCGACCAGAACTGGCCACCCACCTGTCCCTGGTGCAGCCGGGTGATGTCGGTCATCAGCGGCGAGGCATCCGCCTTCGGGCTCTGCCGCGTGCGGTCGAACTGCGGGGCGATCACGCCGACGTCGTTGCCAAAGTCCTCGCGGATGCGCCACGGCAGGTCGTTGTGGCCGTCGATGAGCGGCATCTCGGCCAGCACGTGCCGCACGCGCGCGGCGATGACGGCATCGGCGTCGCCCGCCGGCGCCGACCGTGCCGGAACCGAGACCAGCACCGAGGCCAGCACCAGCAGTGCGGTGGCAACGAGGGCGTGGGCAGCAGGGTGGTGAGGTCGGTGGTGCACGGTCGTCTCCTCAGAGGCCAGGGTGGGATCAGCCGGTCGGCTGCAGTGCCGTCGCGAGCAGCGTGCCGAGGAGTTCCGCGGCGCCGTTCCACAGCACCTGGATGCCGATGCAGAACAGCAGGAAGGCGGAGAGTCGGACGAAGATGGTCGTGCCCGTCGGCCCGATGAAGTCCGCGAGGCGCGCCGCGTTGCGGTAGCTCGCGTAGATCAGCAGGGCGAGCAGCGCCACCGCGGCGATGGTCGCGGCGAAGAACTCGAACAGCGGCGCGTTGAAGCCGCTCGGCCGGCTTGCGCCGAGCGATATCGACACCGAGATCGTGCCGGGGCCGGTGGTGAGCGGCATCGTGAGCGGGTAGAAGGCGATCCGGCTCGTGTTGGCGGCGAGGACGGCGGGATCGGGCGACTCGCTGCGCTTCTGCTCGGTGGCATCGGGCTCGGTCAGCATGCGCCAGCCCGACAGCGAGATGATGATCCCGCCCGCCACGCGCAGCACCGGCAGGGAGATGCCGAAGAAGCTCAGCACGTAGGCACCGACATACAGCGAAAAAGCGACGATGCAGAACGCGTAGATCGCCACCCACCGGGCGAGCAGCGCCTGGCTCGTGCTGTCGAACTCGCGGGTCGCGCCGTAGAAGATGTAGGCGCCGGACAGCGGATTGACGATCGACAGCAGCGCACCGAACGCGAGAAGAAAGGTCGCCAAGAAGGAACTCCGGTCGCGAACGGCGGAACGGCCGCGCGCGGATCGAGTGAGGGGCCCGCCGGGTCGTTCCGGGCAGG
>CAITAM010000285.1 GCA_903890265.1 uncultured Pseudomonadota bacterium
CCGCCGGGACGATCGGCCTTACTTCATCGTCGGCATGACGAACTCGGCGCGCACGTTCGCGTCGGGCTCTGGCCAGCGCTGGGTGACGGTCTTCAGGCGGGTATAGAAGCGCACCCCTTCCTGACCGTAGGCGTGGTGGTCGCCGAACAGCGAGTTGCGCCAGCCACCGAAGCTGTGGAACGCCATCGGCACCGGCAGCGGCACGTTGACGCCGACCATGCCGACTTCGATCTCCTGGACGAAACTGCGCGCCACCTCACCGCTGCGCGTGAATACGGCCGTGCCGTTCGCAAACTCGTGGCTGTTGATCAGCCGCACGGCGCTCGCAAAATCGGGTACGCGCACCACGCACAGCACCGGGCCGAAGATCTCCTCGCGGTAGATCTTCATGTCGGGACGGACGCGGTCGAACAGCGTGGCGCCGAGGAAGAAACCCTGCTCGTAGCCCGCCACCTGGTGGCCCCGTCCGTCGAGCACCAGTTCCGCGCCTTCCGCCACACCGGCATCGATGTAGCCCTGCACCTTTTCCTTGTGAGCCTTCGTCACCAGCGGGCCCATGTCGGCGCCCGCGGCGTCGGACGCGCCGATCTTGAGTTTCGGCACGCGCTCCTTCAGGCGGCTGATGAGGGCATCCGCCGTCGTCTCGCCCACCGCCACCGCCACGGAAATTGCCATGCAGCGCTCACCGGCCGAGCCGTAGGCGGCACCGACGATCGCCTCCGTGGCGGCACCGAGGTCCGCATCCGGCATCACGATCGCGTGGTTCTTGGCGCCGCCGAGCGCCTGGACGCGCTTGCCGCGCGCCGTGCCCTCGTTGTGGATGTAGCGCGCAATCGGCGTCGAGCCGACGAAGCTGACCGCGGCGACCTGCGGGCTGTGCAGCAGGGCGTCCACCGCCACCTTGTCTCCCTGCACGACGTTGAACACGCCGTCCGGCAGGCCCGCTTCCTTCAGCAGGCGGGCAAGGTACAGCGAGGTCGACGGGTCGCGCTCCGAGGGCTTCAGGACGAACGTGTTGCCGGCGACGAGCGCCACCGGGAACATCCACATCGGTACCATCGCCGGGAAATTGAACGGCGTGATGCCGGCGACCACACCGAGCGGCTGGCGCAGGCTGTAGCTGTCGATGCCGGTGCCCACGCTGTCGCTGAACTCCCCCTTCAGAAGGTGCGGCGCGCCGCAGGCGAACTCGACGACCTCGATACCGCGCGTCACCTCGCCCTCGGCATCGGACAGCGTCTTGCCGTGCTCCGCGGAGATGACGCGCGCGATGTCCTTCGCATGCCGGTCAAGGAGGTCCTTGAAGCGGAACATGACGCGGGCCCGGCGCAGTGCCGGCGTGCGCGCCCATGCCGGGAAGGCGGCGGCCGCACTCTGGATGGCGACCTCGACCTCGGCCAGCGTCGCAAGGCTGACCTGCCGTGCCTCACGGCCGTGCGAGGGGTCGTAGACCGGCGCCCGTGGCCCCTGGCCCTCGACGGTCCGCCCGTCGATCCAGTGGTGGACGACCGCGGCGAGATCGGCGTGGGGCGCAAGATTGGTAGTGGCGTTCATGTCGGTGGACATTCCTTTAGACGGTTGCAGGGGTCGCACGCAGCGCGCGCCGGACGCCTTCGACCATGTCGGTGACTTCGGTTTCGGTGCTGACGAAGGGCGGTGCGAAAGCCAGGATGTCGCCCGTGAAGCGCGGCATCTGGCCCTCGTTCAGGGCGTTCTCGAAGGCCTTGATGGCCTTGAGGCCCGGCTGGCCGGGGTAGGGCGCGAGTTCAATGGCGGCAGCGAGGCCGAGGTTGCGGACGTCCGTCACGTGCGGCTCGCCCTTGAGGCTGTGGATGGCCTTCTCGAGCACCGGTGCGAGGGCGGCGGCGCGCTCGATGAGCTTCTCGTCGGCCATGACGTCGAGGGTCGCATGCGCCGCGGCGACCGCGAGCGGGTGACCCGAGTACGTGTAGCCGTGGAAGAACTCAATCATGTGCGCGGGGCCGGTCATGAACGCCTGCTGGATGTCTTCGCGGACGATGACGCCGCCGAGCGGCACGGTGGCGTTGTTGACGGCTTTCGCGAACGTGATGAGGTCCGGCTCGACGCCGAAGAAGCTGCCGGCGAACGGCGTACCCAGACGCCCGAAGCCCGTGATGACCTCGTCGAAAATGAGCAGGATGCCGTGCTTGGTGCAAATCTCGCGCAGCCGCTTGAGGTAGCCCTTCGGCGGCACGATCACGCCGGTCGAGCCCTGCATCGGCTCAACGATGACGGCGGCAATCGTCGAGGCGTCGTGCAGTGCGACGATCCGCTCGAGGTCGTCGGCAAGGTGCGTGCCCCAGTCCGGTTCGCCGTGACTGAACGCCATCTGCGCCGGGTTCCACGTGTGCGGCAGGTGGTCGACGCCCGGAATCATCAGCGAGGAGAACATCTTGCGGTTGGCGAGAATGCCGCCGACCGAGATGCCGCCCATGCCGACGCCGTGGTAGCCGCGCTCGCGGCCGATGATGCGGGTGCGCGCGGCGTCACCGCGCATGCGGTGGTACGCGACCGCCACCTTGAGCGCGGTGTCGACCGCTTCCGAACCCGAGTTGACGAAAAAGACGCTGTCATTCGGCCGGCCGGCGAGCGTGGCAATACGCGAGGCGAGCGCGAAGGCGGGGGCGTGGCCCATCTGGAAGCTCGGTGCGAAATCGAGCGTTTCCACCTGGGTCTGCACGGCCTTGACCACCGTCGGGTGCGAATGACCGAGCGGCGAGCACCAAAGGCCGGACAGGCAGTCGAACACCCGGCGCCCGTCGGCGAGTTCGTAGTAGGCGCCCTTCGCCTTGGTGATCAGGCGCGGCTTCTGCTTGAAATAGCGGTTGTGCGTGAAGGGCATCCACCAGCTGCGCATATCCAGCTGCTGGGCGTCGGGGTGCAGTTCGGTGACAGCGTTCATGGGCAGGCTCCGGTGGTAGGGGGGGGCGAGAGTCCTACCCTGCACCCACGGCTGACGGGGTGCCAGACACGGCGGCGGGAAATACCCGCTACACTGTACAGGCCGTTTAGCCTATATGCATTATGTCAAATATGCGCCCCAATCGCTCGCTGCTCGATCGCCTGGCCGCCGAGCTGCGCGCCGACATCGCCGCGCGCAGCCTGCCCGCCGGGTCGCGGCTGCCGTCGGTGCGGATGCTCGCGCGCGAGCGGGGCGTCAGCGCCTTCACGGCCGCGGCCGTCTACGAGCGGCTGGTGGCGGTCGGCGCCGTCGAAGCCCGGCGCGGCAGCGGGTATTTCGTCGCGGGACGGGTGGCCGTCAAACGGCCGCCCCGCGGTCGGGAAGTGCCGGCCGACTCGCTCTGGGAAAGTCGC
Organism: uncultured Pseudomonadota bacterium; assembly: GCA_903890265.1. Lineage (GTDB taxonomy): Bacteria > Pseudomonadota > Gammaproteobacteria > Steroidobacterales > Steroidobacteraceae > CAIKMS01. The sequence continues at coordinate 3,337 of CAITAM010000285.1, forward strand.
GATGACCCGCAGGCGGCGCAGATCCGGGTCGATGCCGGCTGTGGCTGGCTGCCGCTCGACTGGCTGTCGCACGAGGCCATTCGCGCGGGTCTGCGGGCCCTCGCCCGCAGCCCGGCGCTCGGTCTCGGTTACGGCAGCCCGCAGGGCCTGGCGCCACTTCGGGAGCAGTTCGCGATGGGACTGCGGGCCAAGGGTCTCCTCGTCGACGCCGAGCGGGTCCTGACGACCCAGGGCGCGAGCCAGGGGCTCGACCTCATCGTCCGCGAGCTCCTCGAGCCCGGGGACCGGGTGGTGGTGGAGGATCCGACCTACCCGCCGCTGCTCAACATGCTTCGCGCGCGACGCGTCGACGTCACGGCGATCGCGCGGCTGGAAGACGGTCCCGATCCGGAGGCGCTGGCGCGCCTGTGCCGGCGGCGGCCGCCGAAACTCTTCTTCACCAACACGACCCTGCAGAACCCGACAGGCACCAGCACCACGCTACCGGTCGCGCACCGGCTGCTCGAGCTTGCCGAGCTGCATGGCGTGACGATCGTCGAGGACGACATCTACACCGAGCTCGCGCCGACACCGGCCGCCAGTCTCGCGGTGCTCGATCAGTGCCGCCGCGTGCTGCTGGTGCACAGCGTGTCGAAGACGATCGCCCCCGACCTCAGGGTCGGCTTCGTCGTCGGACCCGACGCCGTCCAGCGCCGTCTTGCCGGGGCGAAGGCGCGGGCCTCGCTGTCCTCGAGCACCGTGGTTGAACAGCTGGTGCTGGACATACTGACCCGGGGCCATTACCGACGGCACCTTGAGACGCTGCGGCGCCGCCTCGCGGACGCCCAGCTCGTGGTGCAGCACGCACTCGCGGCAGCGGGCGTGGACATCGCCTTCCGGCCGGCGGGCGGGATGTTTCTCTGGGCGAGGCTCCCCGGCACGATGCCGGGTGGCAAAGTCTGGCGTCTGGCGGCCGAGCAGGGCGTGCTGCTGGCGCCGGGTGAGCTCTTTCAGCTCACGGGGCGTGCCTCGCCGTACTGGCGGTTCAACGTCGCGCATGCCGATGCCCGTGAACTGTATGATTTCCTGCACGCGCTGCCCCGCGACTAGGGTGAGCCGGGGACCGGGGAGTTGCCAAGCGTGATCGACGTGCCCTTTCGCCTGCCCGATCCGTACGTCGTCCGGCATCGCGTGGCAGCGGATGAAATCGACGCCTACGGGCACGTCAACAACGCCCATTACGTTCGCTGGCTGGATCGCGTCGCGTGGGACCACTCGGCGGCGCTTGGCATCACGCCGGGGCACTGCCTCACGAGCCGGCGCGGCATGGCTGTGCGGCACAGCCGGCTCGACTATCTGTCGGCACTGTTCGAGTCGGACGAGGTGCTGATCGCCACCTGGATCTGCGCGTCCGACGGACGCCTGCGCTGCTCGCGCCGCTTCGAGGTCGTGCGCGCGACTGACGGCGTGCGGGCGTTCGAGGCCGAGATCGATTATTTCAGCCTGAACCTCGACACGGGCCGCCCGAGCCGGTTTCCACCGGAATTCACCAGCGCGTACGCGCCCCTGCCATCCGTGCTCGCCGCGTACGAGGCACTGCCTGACGCGGCACGGCGCGTGGGATCGTGGTGAGCACCGCGGTCACCGCCGCGGTCTCGCCCGCCGGGGCCGCGGTCGGTGGGTGCGGTGGCCCGTGGTACATTTCACCCCGGAACGGGACCCGTTCCGCCGCTGCCGGACCGGTGTCCGGCACGGCAGCTGCGAGCGTAAGGAAGCCCTGATGCACTCCACGGCCGACGCCGAACCGACCACCAGTCCGCAACTGAGCCAGTCGCTACAGGCGCGGCATATTTCGATGATCTCGATTGGCGGCATGATCGGTGCCGGCCTGTTCGTCGGCAGCAGTGCGGCCATCGCCGCCACCGGACCCGCCATCGTCCTCAGTTTCCTGCTCGCCGGCGGCCTGATCGTCTTCGTCATGCGCATGCTGGCCGAAATGGCGGTGACGCTGCCCGGCATCCGCTCGTTCACTGAATTCACGAGAGCAGGTCTCGGTGACGGCGCCGGCTTCGTGGTCGGCTGGCTGTACTGGTACTTCTGGATCATCGTGGTACCGGTCGAGGCCATTGCCGGTGCCGCCATCATTCACGACTGGCTGCCGCAGTTCGAGCCGTGGGTCATCGGCGTGACGCTGATGGCGGTCATGACGGTCGTGAACCTGATGTCGGCGAAGTCCTACGGCGAATTCGAATTCTGGTTCGCGTCGATCAAGGTGGCGGCGATTCTCGTCTTCATCGTGCTCGCCGCGTCGTTCGTGCTGGGCTACACGTCGCCCGCGGGTCCGACCTGGGCGAACCTGACCGCGCACGGTGGCTTTATGCCGTACGGCGTGAAGTCGGTCCTGGCCGGCGTGATCACCGTGTTCTTTTCCCTGACCGGCGCCGAAATCACGATGATTGCGGCGGCGGAGTCCGCCCAGCCGAGCCGCGCGGTGGCGCAGATGGGCAATGCGGTGATTGCGCGCATCCTCGTCTTCTACGTGGCGTCGATCTTTCTCATCGTGGCCGCCGTGCCGTGGACCGAGGTGCAATCGGGCCACTCGCCGTTCGCCCTCGTGCTCGCGCAGATGAATTTCGGCTGGGTGGAGCTTGCGATGAAGATCGTGATCCTCACCGCCGTCCTCTCCTGCCTCAATTCCGCCTTCTACGTCTGCTCCCGGGTGATGTTCATGCTCGCCGCGCACCGCGACGCCCCGCAGTCGCTGGTGACCCTCAACGCCCGCGGCGTGCCGGTGCGCTCGGTCATGCTGGGTACGCTGGCCGGCATGCTCGGGATCTACGCCCAGCAGGTGTCACCCACCCGGGTCTTCGCGTTCCTCGTCAACGCCTCGGGCGCGCTGATCGTCTTCATCTACATCGCGATCGCCCTGTCGCAGATCCGCCTGCGTTCGCAGCGCGAGCGCACCGGCGGCATCGCACCGCCGATTCTGATGTGGGGCTTCCCGTGGCTGAGCTACGCCGTCATCGGCGCACTGCTGGCCGTGCTCGTCGCCATGGCGAGGACCGAGGCCCACGCCGAGGAATTCTGGATCAGCCTGCTGACACTCGGCGGCGTGATCGGCGCGTACCTCGTGGTCAGCCGCCTACGCGAGCCTCGCTGACGGGCCCATCACGGCCAGTCCGGGCGGGCCACCGGCCGCCGGCCGCCGCGCGGCGGCGTGATATCCTATAAGCGATCCATCATGCCGCCGGGTGCGGCCCACGCAGTGCAGAGACAGGGTTCATGGGACGGATTTTCGAGACTCGCAAACACGTGATGTTTGCCCGCTGGGACCGGATGGCGAAGCAGTTCGCCCGGGTCAGCAAGGAAATTGCGATTGCCGTGCGTGGCGGCGGCGCAGACCCCGGCAGCAATCCGGCGCTGCGACGCGCCATCCAGAATGCGCGCGCCGTCAACATGCCGAAGGACAAGGTCGAGGCAGCGATCAAGCGCGCACTCGGCAAGGACACGGCGAATTACCAGGAAGTGCTCTACGAGGGGTACGCGCCGCACGGCGTGGCCGTGATCGTCGACGCGGCGACCGACAACCCGGTCCGGACGGTGTCGAACCTGCGCCATATTTTCTCGAAGTACGGCGGCAACCTCGGCACCACCGGCAGCGTGAGCTTCCAGTTCACGGCGATGGGGGTGTTTCGCCTGAACCCCGCGGGCATCGATGCGGACTCCCTCGAGCTCGACATGATCGACCACGGCCTTGAGGACATGGGCGAGAGCACCGGCGAGAAGGGTGAGCCGCAGCTCGTGCTGCGCTGCGCATTCGGTGACTTCGGGCTCATGCAGAAGGCGCTGGAAGATCGCGGCATCGCGCCCCTGTCCGCCGGTCGCGAATACGTCGCGCAGACGCCGACGGAGCTGGCCGAGGAGCAGGCCACCGAAGCGCTGACGCTGATCGACAAGCTCGAACAGGACGACGACGTCCAGCACGTATTTCACAACCTGGTGTGAACCGGCTTCGGCCGTGATGGGGGAAGACGGTCATGGGCAGATACAGCGGACTTGGTGGCCTCATCCTGCTGGCGATCGACGTCTACGCGATTCTTCATATCGCGAAGTGCAACGAGAGCACCGGCAAGAAGGTGGCCTGGATCGTCCTCGTGCTGGCGCTGCCCCTCGTGGGTGCCGTGATCTGGTACTTCTTCGGACCGCGTTCGCCGGCCCCGTGAACCGGCGGCGCGAGCGCCCGGACCGGCGGCGAGGCGGCTGATGGCACCCACCCGCTGGGTGATTTACGCGGCCCTGTCGGCGCTCTTCGCCGGTCTCACGACCGTGCTCGCGAAAGTCGGCCTCGGCGGGGTCAACTCGGATCTCGGCACGCTGGTCAGGACAGCCTTCGTGCTGCTCTTCCTCGCTCTTTTCTACGCCGCCCTGCACGGCGCGCCGCGGCTTGCGACGCTCGGGCCCCGCGCCTGGCTCTTCCTCGCGCTGTCTGCAGCGGCGACGGCGGCCTCGTGGATCTGCTATTACCGCGCGCTTCAGGGCGGACCCGTGGCCGGCGTGTCGGCCATCGACCGTGCGAGCCTCATCGTTGCCGTCTGCCTCGCCGCGCTGTTTCTGGGCGAGCGGCTGACGCTGAAGTCCTTCACCGGCGCGATCCTGATCACGATCGGTGTCGTGCTGATGACGCTGCGCAGCCGCTGACGGCCGCGCGCGGCACCACCCTGGCGGGGCGTGAGGCTTACGACCCGCAGCTCGTGTCGAGCGGACGCTCCATCGCGTGCTGCCAGTCCGCTTCGGTCGCGGCGGCGGGAGGCGCGACGGGGAAGTCGATGACGACCCGCAGCTGGTGGCCCCGCTCGTCACGCAGGTTCGAGATGCCCTCGTAGCGGCGCAGCACGTGACCACGCGTCGAGTACCAGACGTCGATGCTCGGTGCGATGAGGCCGAGCAGGCCACCCAGCGCGACGCGAAAGTGATCGCGCTCCTCGCCCCCGACCGTCACGTGCTCCACGTGCTCCGCCTTCAGTCGGTGCACCGCGCCGCTGCCGAGCAGCACGATGCGAAACGAGACGTCCTCACCCCGGATCAGCGGGTCCCACCGCTGCAGCAGCAGTTCATTGAAACCGGCGTCAGCCACCACGTCGGGATCGCCCGGCACCGTGTGATGCCGCGGCTCGGGGTCATCCCGCGTCGAGACCGTGAGCTCGCGCCGTCCGCTCGCGCCGCTGAGCACGATGTTCATGCCGGCGCGGGCGTCGTTCATCTTGAGTTCGGGAACGAGCGGCGACCTCTCGTAGTTGAGCTGCTTGCGCGCGAAGGGGCGTCCGTCGGCACAGGTGTAGACGACGAGGCGGTCGGTGACGCGGTCGTCTTTCCGGCGGACGTAGTGCTCCTCGAGGTAGGCCACCCGCGTGCCGGACGGCTCGCGCGCGATGCCCTCGTAATGCACGAGTGCCTCGCCGAGCGCAGCCGTCGGATGAGCAGCAAGGGCCAGCACGACCGCGAGGAGACGCCACGGGCGCGGGTGCGGCCGGGACCGGGATTCGGGGGCTGACACGTAACGCGGACTCCAGGCGGGCTCTGTCCATCCGTTCGCGTCGCGGCGGGCCGCAGATTCACGGGGGATGGCGATCCCGTGCCGCCTAGGTATATTGATGTTCCATTACGGCTTCAAGCGCGAGGAGACCACCGTGACCATTTCCCTCACCCGACGGGCAGCTTTTTGCGGCGGACTGGCGACGGCTCTCAGTGCGTGCCTGCTGCTCGTGAGCCCGTGGGCTGCCGGCGCGAGCCTCCCTGACAGCTGGGATCACCTCGTGCGCGTGAAGTCGAAGCGGCTGTACGCGGTCTACCTGCTTCCCGACACCGACTTTCGCAGCTACACGAAGATCATGCTCGATCCGGTGCAGGTGGCCTTTCGCAAGAACTGGGTCCGCGATTACAACAGCACCACGCGGGACTCGAGCCGCCGGCTGACCGACGAGGACGCGCTGCAGCTCGCCGAGCGGACGCGCGAGGGTGCGGTGACCGCGTTCACGGAGGTCTTTCGCAAGGCCGGCTACGAGATCGTGACGGCACCGGGGCCGGACGTGCTGCGGCTCGCGCCGAACATCATCGATCTTTATGTCACGGCCCCCGAGCCGCTGAGCGCCGGCCGCAGCCGCACCTACACGGTCGATGCCGGTGAGGCGACGCTTGCGCTCGAGGCGCACGACGCCCTGACCGGTGCGCTGCTCGGCCGGGCGGTCGACCGGCGCAGCGCGGGCAGCGGCGGCACGTACCTGTCACGCGCGACCGACATCAGCAACACGGCCGATTTCGAGCGCCTCTACCGCAGCTGGGCGGATGCGAGTGTCAAAGGTCTGGAGGAGCTCAAGGCCCGCTCGCCGCTCGTCATCGACCGCAGCGGCAAGGGGACCGCGACCGTGGCCAAGCCCGCCGTGCCCTAGCGGCGCGTGGCCGGTGCGATCCGGTAATCGAGATCGATGCCGGCCAGCACGAAGCCGCGCCTGAAGTCGCGGACGTGCCGCTCCATCCACAGGCGTGCGAGCCCCGCGTCCTGGTCGCGGATTGCCGCGACGATGTGCGTTTGCGCGTCGCCGACCCGTACACGCGCCTGGGGGATGCGGTCGAGCAGAAGCTCGAGCGACGAGACGAGGACCTGCAGCGCCGGGGCCTGGCCGAGGACCAGCACGGGGTTGTGGGTGGCAGACGCCACGGCCGAGAAAAAGCCGGCGATCGCCGCCATGGCGGCAGCGGGGTCCGACTGGTCACGGCCGTAGGTGGCAGCCGCATCGGTGATCGCCGCGAGGTCCGCGGCCGTGCGTCGCTCGGCGGCGGCCTGCGCGATCGGCGGTTGCAGCACCATCAGCGCTTCCCATACCTGGGCCACGGTGACGTCCGACAGGAGGAGCGCCTGGCCAATCCGATCGGCCAGTACGTCGCCGCCGGGCTCGGCGACGACCATGCGTCGCGTGCCCTTCCCACGGGCGATGAGGCCCGTGCTCTCGAGTTCCCGCAGCGCCTCGCGCACGGTGGAGCGGTTGACGCCAAACTGCTGCGCGAGATCGAGCTCCGACGGCAGGGCCATGCCGCGCTCGAGGGTCCGGTCGACGATGCGCGCGCTGATGGCGCTGGCGACGCGCCGGTAGGTCGGCTCGGTACTGACCGGCGCAAAGACCACCTCAGAGGCCATTGCTGAAGAGTTCGCGGCCGATCAGCATGCGACGGATTTCCTGGGTTCCGGCGCCAATTTCGTAGAGTTTCGCGTCACGCAGCAGACGGCCGGCCGGGTAGTCATTGACGTAGCCGTTACCGCCGAGCGACTGGATGGCCTCGAGTGCAACCCGGGTGGCGCGCTCCGCGGCGTACAGGATGCAGCCGGCCGCGTCCTCGCGGGTGACCCGGCCGGCGTCGCAGGCGCGGGCGCAGGTGTAGACGTAGGCGCGGCACGCGCTGAGGTCCGTGTACATGTCGGCGAGCTTGCCCTGCATCAGTTCGAACGTGCCGATGGGTTTGCCGAACTGCTGCCGCTCACGGACGTAGGGCAGCACGAGGTCAAGGGCCGCGGCCATGAGGCCGAGAGGCCCGCCGGCGAGCACCACGCGCTCGTAATCGAGGCCACTCATCAGCACCGCGACACCCTCGTGCAGCGAGCCGAGCAGGTTCTCGGCGGGCACGAGGCAGTCGTCGAAGACGAGTTCACCGGTGCTCGAGCCGCGCATGCCGAGCTTGTCGAGCTTCTGCGCGACCGAGAAGCCCGGCGTATCGCGCTCGACGATGAAGGCGCTGATGCCACGGGCGCCCGCGTCGGGCCGTGTTTTCGCGTAGACGACGATGACGTCGGCGTCCGGGCCGTTGGTGATCCACATCTTGCGACCGTTCAGCCGGAAGCCGTCACCGTGCCGCTCGGCCCGCAGGCGCATGCCGACCACGTCCGAGCCCGCACCGGTCTCGGACATCGCGAGCGCACCGACGTGCTCGCCGGACAGGAGCTTCGGCAGGTAGCGCCGGCGCTGGGCCTCGCTGCCGTTGAGGCGCAGCTGGTTCACGCACAGGTTGGAGTGGGCGCCGTAGGAGAGGCCCACGGAGCCTGACGCGCGCGAGATTTCCTCCATGGCCACGACGTGCGCGAGGTAACCCAGTCCCGTGCCGCCGTCCGATTCCGGCACCGTAATACCGAGCAGGCCCTGCGCACCGAGCACCGGCCAGAGGTCGCGCGGGAACCGGTCGGTGCGGTCGATGTCCGCCGCCCGTGGCGCGATGAGGTCGCTCGCCAGTCGCCGCACGTGCTCGCGCAGCGCGTCGATGTCCGCCCCCAAACCGAAGTCCAGCGCCGCTCCACGGGCCGTGGTGGTCATGGTCTTTTCACTCCGATGATCCGATGGTAGGATTGTCCGACAATCCGAATTGCGAGGCAACCACCCGGTGCGTCTGCCGACCCAGGTCGATCCGCGAAGCCCAGAGTTTGCTGCCAATTCGGCGGCGATGGCGTCTCTGGTAGCCTCCCTGCAGCAGGATTTGGCGACGATCGCGACCGGCGGCAGCGCCCAGGCGATCGCCAGGCACCGCGAGCGGGGGCGCCTGCTGGCGCGGGAACGGATCGATCTCCTGCTCGACCCCGGCGCGCCCTTCCTCGAGCTCTCGCCACTGGCCGCGCACGGGCAGTACGGCGGCGAGGTGCCGGCGGCCGGGCTCGTGACCGGGGTCGGCACCGTCGCGGGGCGGCCGTGCGTCATTGTCGCGAACGACCCGACCGTCAAGGGCGGCACCTACTACCCGCTGACCGTGAAAAAGCACCTGCGGGCGCAGGAGATTGCCGCGCAGAACCACCTGCCGTGCCTCTACCTGGTGGAGAGCGGCGGGGCGTACCTGCCGGCGCAGGACGACGTATTTCCGGACCGCGACCACTTCGGGCGGATCTTCTTCAACCAGGCGAACCTGTCCGCGGCCGGCATCGCCCAGATCGCGGTGGTGCACGGCTCGTGCACGGCCGGTGGCGCCTACGTGCCGGCGATGGCCGACGAGAACGTCATCGTCCGGCGCCAGGGGATGGTGTTCCTCGGCGGGCCGCCGCTCGTCAAGGCCGCGACCGGCGAAGTGATCGACGCCGAATCGCTCGGCGGCGCCGACGTGCACTGCCGGGAGTCGGGCGTCTGCGATCACTACGCGAGCGACGACGCGCACGCACTCGCGATCGCGCGGCGCATCGTTGCCCGCCTGCGCCCGGCGCGGGCCCACGCGCCACCCGCGGCGCCGCGCGCACCGCATTACGATCCCGCCGAGCTCTACGGCGTGGTCCCGGCGAGCCTCCGCCAGCCCTACGACGTGCGCGAGGTGATCGCGCGGCTGGTCGATGGCTCCGAGCTTGACGAGTTCAAGGCGCTGTACGGCACGACGCTGGTCTGCGGCTTCGCGCACCTCGCGGGCTACCCGGTCGGTATCCTCGCCAACAACGGCATCCTGTTCGCCGAGAGCGCGCAGAAAGGTGCCCATTTCGTCGAGCTGTGCTGCCGTGAGGGCATTCCGCTGCTGTTCCTGCAGAACATCACGGGCTTCATGGTCGGTCGCAACGCCGAGGCCGGTGGCATCGCCAAGCACGGCGCCAAGCTCGTGACCGCCGTCGCCTGCGCCAGGGTGCCGAAGCTCACGGTGGTCATCGGTGGCAGCTACGGCGCCGGCAACTACGCCATGTGCGGACGCGCGTACGCGCCGCGGTTCCTGTTCCAGTGGCCGAACGCCCGCACGTCCGTCATGGGCGGCGAGCAGGCGGCGCACGTGCTGGCCACGATCCGTGCCGATGCCCTGCTCGCGCAGGGCAAGTCCTGGTCCGCTGCCGAGCGCGACGCGTTCATGGCGCCGATCCTCGAGCAGTACGAGCGCCAGGGCCACCCGTACTACGCCTCGTCACGGCTGTGGGACGACGGCGTGATCGATCCGCTCGACACCCGGCGGGTGCTGGCGCTCGCCCTTGCCGCGGCGCACTGCGCCCCGGCGGAAGAAACGCGCTTTGGCATTTTCAGGATGTAACCGTGATCCGTAGCCTCCTGATTGCCAACCGCGGTGAAATTGCCTGCCGCGTGATCCGTACCGCGCGGCGCCTCGGCATCCGCACGGTCGCGGTGTATTCCGATGCCGACGCGACCGCCCGCCACGTGCGCCTCGCCGATGCCGCCGTGCGGCTCGGCCCCGCCGCGCCACGCGACAGTTACCTCAACAGCGCGGCCCAGCTGCATGCCGCCCGGACGCAGGGCGCCGATGCCGTGCACCCGGGCTACGGCTTCCTGTCCGAAAACGCCGCCTTCGCTGCCGCCGTGGCCGGGGCGGGCCTGGTCTTCGTGGGACCGCCGGCGCCCGTCATTGCCGCCATGGGGTCGAAGTCCGCCGCGAAGAGCGCGATGCAGGCTGCGGGGGTCCCGGTACTGCCGGGCTACCACGGCAGTGACCAGACGCTCGACGGGCTCGCCGCCGCCGCCGCGACGCTCGGCTACCCGCTGATCGTCAAGCCGAGTGGCGGCGGGGGTGGCAAGGGCATGCAGATCGTCAGCGACGCGGCGTCGCTGCGCCCGGCGCTCGAGACGGCGCGGCGCGTGGCGGAGGGGTCGTTTGCCGATCCGACGCTGCTGCTCGAGCGCTACCTGCCGCGCCCGCGTCACGTCGAGGTGCAGATCCTCGCCGACCGGCACGGGCACGTGCTCCATCTGCACGACCGCGACTGCTCGGTGCAGCGTCGCCACCAGAAGCTCCTCGAGGAGGCGCCGGCACCGGGCATTCCGCCGGCCGTGCGCTCGCGACTGCACGCCGCTGCCGTGACCGTGGCGCGCAGCATCGGCTACGAGAACGCGGGCACCGTCGAGTTCC